>NZ_JBHZCY010000009.1:55983-141559 GCF_042786665.1 Kitasatospora sp. NPDC059146
GCGCCGCGCCCGGCCCGCCCCGCCCGTCGCCCCCGGGCGCGCGCCCGGGGTCCGGCCCGGCCCAGACCGGCACCTGGTCGCGCCCCCCGGCCCGCTCGGCCTGCTCGGCGGCCGACCGGTCGGGGGTGGCCGGGGTGGCCGGGGTGTTCTCCCGGGGCGTGGGGAGCGCGGCCATGATCGCGCCGGAGATCACGATGGTGGCGGCCCAGGCCAGGCCGTACTTGCCGACGGGGGTGTCGGAGAGCGGGCCGGCGAACCAGTCGCACTTGGTGAAGGCGAGCCCGAACAGCAGCGCGAGCACCCAGGAGACCATCGCCTGCCAGCAGAAACCGCCCGCGTACCAGTAGCGGCTGTTCCGGGTGGTGTCCATCAGGGCGGCGGCGTCGTAGCGCACCGCGCGCGTCCGGCGCCGGAACATGTCCACCGCGTAGACGCCGATCCAGGCGGAGAAGGAGACGGCGAGCAGGATCAGGAAGGTGATGAAGGAGCCCAGGAAGCTCTTCGCGACCAGCATCAGCAGCAGGCCGCCGACCAGCGAGATCACGGCGTTGATGCTGACGGCCAGGGCGCGCGGCAGCTTGACGCCCATGGTCTGCGCGGTGAAGCCGGCCGAGTACATGGACAGGCTGTTGATCAGCAGCATGCCCACGATCGCGGTCAGCAGGTAGGGCACGGCCAGCCAGGTCGGCAGCAGGTCGCCGAGGAAGGAGACCGGGTCCGCGGCCTGGGCCAGGCCGGGGGAGGCCACCGCCATCACGGCGCCCATCAGCACCATCGGCACCATGACCAGGCCGGCGCCGGAGACCGTCACGCCGACGATCTTCCTGCCGGAGGCGGAGTGCGGCAGGTAGCGGGCGAAGTCCGGGCCGGTGGGGACCCAGCTGATGCCGCCGGCGGCGATGGTCCCGATGCCGGCGACCACCATCGCGGTGGTGCCCGCGGGCTTGGAGAAGACCTCGCTCCAGTGCATGGTCGCGATCAGGTAGCCCAGCACCAGCACGCTGAACACGCCGAAGAGGTACGTCGACCAGGTGTTGCAGACGTTGAGCGCCTTCCGGCCCATGCCGGAGACCAGGAAGGTGCAGGCGACGAAGGCGAACAGGGTGATCACGATCAGCGCGGTGTTGCTCTTGACACCGAAGACCAGGTCGAGCACGGTCAGCACGGCGTAGGCGCCGGTGACGGCGTTGATCGTCTCCCAGCCGAACCGGGCGATCCAGAGGATCGCGCCGGGGAAGAGGTTCCCGCGCACCCCGAAGGTGGCCCGCGAGAGGGTCGCGCCCGGGGCCCCGCCCCACTTGCCGGAGACCGACAGCACGCCGACCAGGCCGAACGACACGACCGCGGCGCACGCGGCGACGATCAGGACCTGCCAGAAGTTGAGCTGGTTCAGCACCACCAGGGCGGCACCCATGGTGAGCAGCAGGACGCTGATGTTCGCCGCGACCCAGGTCGGGAAGAGCTCGCGGACTCTGCCCTGACGCTCGTGGTCGGGGACGGGTTCGATTCCGCGCGTCTCTATCGCGCCGGCGGCGGTGTCGGCGGTGGACGTGTTGTCCATGAGGGGGGCTCCGGGCGTGTGAAGCGGTGGCAAATCGGGCAAATGGAACATTTATGGAACTCTTCGCGCGTAGCGCGGGAGTTGAGTCATCCTACTTTGTTCCGGATGCATCCTGATTGCGCTACCCTGCCGCCCGCCGCAGGCCCGCCGCCGCCCCGCCGCCATCCCGCCGCCGCCCCGCCGTCCTGCCGCCCCGGAGCCTCCTGGGCCCGTCCGGCCGGCCCGTCCGGCCGACCCGGCGGGCGTCCCGGGCACGGGCCGGAGTCCACGGGGGAGTGGATGCGGCGCCCGGGCTCGGTCGAGGAGCGCCGCGTCGAGTGGATCAAGGACCTGGTCGGCCCGCCGACCCACGGCTCGGTCGGCGCTCGCCCGTCGTCCGATCGGGTGTGGTTGAACCACCGTCAGGTCAATCAACCGTCAAGTTGGTTCATTCACAGAATGTTTCCGGGGAGAGCGGCCGGAAGTCCGAAACAATTCCGCCGCCACGAGGTCTTCACAGGGAGATCTCAGACTGACAGGCTGGGGCCGCCCTTTCAGCACGGAGGAGGTTCCTTGTCCCGCATATCCACGTTGGCCGGAGCGGTCACTTGCGCGCTCGCCCTTGTCACCGGAACCGCTGTGGCCGCGTCGGCCGCGCCGATCGACCAGGCCCCGGGTGCGGCGGCCGCCGAAGCGAAGGTCGACCCCGTCGACTGGAAGCCTTGTAACCCCGACCCGACCAAGCCGGACCCGGGCGGCTTCGACTGCGCCGTCTACCCCGTGCCGCTGGACTACGACGACCCGTCGGGCCAGAAGGTCGGCATCGCCATGATGCGGCACCGTGCCAGTGACCCGGCCAAGCGGATCGGTTCGCTGTTCATGAACCCGGGCGGCCCCGGCGGCAGCGGTTACATGTGGGCGACCACCACCCGCTTCGGCGCCGAGGTGCAGGCCAAGTTCGACCTGGTCGGCTTCGACCCGCGCGGGGTGGCCCGGAGCAACCCGCTCAAGTGCTTCAAGACCCAGGAAGAGGCCGACGCGGTCAACAACCGCATGGTGGGCGTCCCCGTCACCAAGGCCGAGGTCGACGAGACCCTGGACGCCGACCAGGACTACACCGACGCCTGCAGCAAGAACGCCGGCCCGCTGATCGAGCACATGTCGACCATCAACGTGGTCCGTGACCTCGACCGGATGCGCCGCGCCGTCGGCGACTCCCAGCTGACCTTCGCCGGGTTCTCCTACGGCACGCTGATCGGGTCCACCTACGCCGCCATGTACCCGAACAAGGTGCGCGCGGTCATCGTCGACGGCAACGTCGACCCCGACCTGCGCCTGCACAACGGCCTGGAGTACGACCGCCAGCGGGCGGGCGGCTTCGAGATCGCCCTGGACGAGTTCCTCAAGCGCTGCCAGACCGCCGGCGCCCCGCGCTGCGCCTTCGGTGACGGCGACACCCGCGCCAAGTTCGACGAGCTCCGCGACCACCTGCGGACCAGCCCGATCACGCTGTCGAACGGCTCCAAGGTGACGCTGAGCAGCTTCACCAGCGAGGTGGCGAGCGCGCTGTACTCGCAGGCCAAGCTGGCTCCGCTGGCGAAGTCGCTGCAGGCCACCTACCAGGTGATGCAGAAGCCGGCCGCGGCCGCCCTGCTGGCGCCGAAGGCGGACGTCTCCGACGAGGCGGCCAACCAGCTCACGGTGAACGTCCCGCGGGCGCTGCGCGAGGCCCCGGCCGACTCCGAGTACGCCGGTGACGACTCCTACATGGGCGTCAACTGCCAGGACAAGCCGTACCCGTCGAACGACCGGGTGTTCGCCAACGTCGCCCGTGCGTGGGAGAAGGAGTCGCCGACCTTCGGCCGCTACCAGGCCTTCGACGCCCCGGCGTGCGCGAGCTGGCCCGCCCCGGCCCGGGACGCCGAGCGCTTCACCGGCCCCTGGAACAAGAAGACCTCCAACACCGTGATGGTGATCGGCAACCTCTACGACCCGGCCACCCAGTACAAGTTCGCCCAGCGGATGCAGCAGGAGCTGGGCAACGCCGTGCTGGTCAGCGTCGACTCCATCGAGCACTGCGCCGTCGGCCGCAGCAAGGCGCTGAACGCGCTGGTCACCCGCTACCTGGTGGACGGCACCGCGCCGAAGCCGGGCCAGCTGCTCAAGCCGGACGCTGAGATCTTCCCGGGGTTCTGAAGTACCGCCCCGCCACCGACCGGCGGTGGCGGCGGGGGCGGTGGGGGCCGACGAGCCCGGCGCCCACCACAGTCGTGTGCGGTGGAGAATGCGGCAGGAGATCGCCGTCGAACTTCCCGGTGGAGCGAATTCCGGCAGCTTGCGAGGGGCCGTCATCGGTGCCACGGGAAATCGGGATCCGATTCGACGGTGTAACAGCTCGCCGGTAGAGAAGCGAAAATGACGTGCAATCATAGTGATTCGTCAAGGAATCCACAAAGCCGAATACGGCCGTGGGTGTGCTGTTAGCCCTGCTCGCCCTGCTCGCCCTGCTCGCTCAAACTCGAGAGGCACGTCTCCGTGGGGTGCGGTGGGCCTGCCGCCCACCGCACCCCGGCCCGTAGCCCCGGCCCGCCGCTGCTAGGCGGCCTGCTCAGCCTCTTGGTCGAGGATCCGTCCGTCGTGGAGTTCGATGACCCGGTCGGCGAGGGTCATCAGCGTCGGGTCGTGGGTGGCGACCAGGACGGTGACGCCCTCGCTCCGGACCACAGCGCGCAGCAGCTCCATGATCGAGCGGCCGGTCTCCGAGTCCAGCTGGCCGGTGGGCTCGTCGGCGATGATCAGGCCGGGGTCGTTGGCGAGTGCGCGGGCGATCGCGACGCGCTGCTGCTGGCCGCCGGAGAGTTCGCCGGGCCGCTGGTTGGCGTGGTCGGCGAGGCCGACCAGGGCGAGCAGGGTGTGCGCGCGCTCCTCGCGCTCGGCCGGCGGGACCTTGCGCAGCCGCATCGGCACGCCGACGTTCTCGGCGGCGGTGAGCATCGGGATCAGTCCGAAGGACTGGAAGACGAATCCGATCCGCTCCCGCCGCAGGGCGAGCCGGCCGTCCTCGTCCAGGCCGCCGAGATCGATGCCGTCCAGGACGATGCTGCCGCTGGTCGGCGCGTCCAGACCGCCGACCAGGTTGAGCAGCGTGGTCTTGCCGGAGCCGGAGCGGCCCTTGAGCGCGGTGAGTTCACCGCGCTCGATCGAGAAGTCGATGCCGCGCAGGGCGTGGACGGTCCGTTCCCCGCTGCCGAAGCTGCGCCGCAGATCGGACACGGCCACCATCGGGCCGGTGGCCGTCAGGGTGGTGTCGGCGGCCTGGTCTTGCGTCATGCGGCGTCCCCCTGGGGTGGTGACGACCCGGTTCTGTTCGGGTCAACGGATGGAGTGCTTTCGTGGGTTCAACCTCCCGGGCAGAGAAATTCGAAAGGAGAAGTTCCCTGGTCAGGAGGCGGTCGGCGAACCCGAAGTCATGAAGTGTGCATGGCATTTCAGTGGCTTCTCCCCACCGGGGATGTCGCCAATACAAGGAATTTGCTCATTGCTTACTTGATTCGCGCAAGTCCCTTCCGTTCCTGGATCGAATCTGACAGCATCGTCCGCTATCCGGCGATCGAATGCCGGTGATCACTGCGCCGGTACGCCCGTGGGGTGCCCGTCCGTGACCGATGAGGGTCCGGAACGGATCGACGGGTGGGGGCTGGATTGCGACCGGGTCTGAGACCGGGGGAGGAACTTGATGCTCGGCTTCGTCGTGCGCAGGGTGCGCGGGCGACTGCCGCTGGCTGCTGCCGTCCTGCTGACGGTACTGATCACCACGGCGGTACTGACCGCTCTGGTGACCTTCAACAGCAGCGTCGGCCAGGCCGGCCTGCGGCAGGCGCTCCAGGGACCGGGCCATGCCCGCACCGCTGTGGTGGTGACCGCGGAACACGGCTCCGACCAGCGGCAGAAGGACGAGGAGGCGCTCGCCTCCTACCGGCAGAAGCTCTTCGGCGACCTACCGGTCCACACCGACAGCCTGCTGCGCAGCCGATCCTTCGGCCTGTCGGGCGGTGACGCCCCGGCGGCCGGGAGCGGCACGGCGCCGGGCGCCCCGGCGGGTGGTCAGTCCGGCACGGACAAGGTCGACCTGACGGTCCTCGCGGACCTCGACCGCTCCCGGGTGAGCCTGGTCGCCGGTGCCTGGCCGGGCGCCGTCACCGGGCCGGTCCGCTCCGCGGCCCCGCAGGTCGCCGTGCCGCAGACCATGCTGGCCCGGCTCGGCCTGACCGCCCGGGCGCTGCCCGTGGACGTCCCGCTCACCGACCGGCTCGACGGCACGGCGCTGACCGTCCGGGTCACCGGCGTCTACCGGGCCGCCGATCCGTTCGCCGCGTACTGGCGCATCGACCCGATCGGCGGCCACGAGGTCGAGACCGGCGGATTCACCACCTACGGCCCGATGATGGTCGACCCGAGCGCCTTCGCGGCCGGGGCCCTGCCGCAGAGCAGCCGCGGCTGGCTGCTCGACGCCGACTTCGCGGGCGTCGACCAGGACACGGCCGAGGCCATCGGCGGGCGGGCCCAGCCCCTGGCCGACGACCTGCGGAAGACCTCCAGTCTCACTGCCACCACCGAACTCCCCGTCCTGGTGCGCGAGTTGTCGGCCAGTCTGATGGTCGCCCGGTCCACCCTGCTGATCGGCGCGCTGCAACTCGCCGTGCTGGCCGCCGCGGCCCTGCTGCTGGTGGTCCGGCTGATCTCGACCCGCCAGGAGCGGGAGAACGAACTGCTCGCCGCCCGCGGTGCCTCCGGTGCCCGGCTCGGCGGATTCACCGCCCTGGAGTCGGTGCTGCTCGCCCTCCCGGCCGCGGTGTTCGCACCGCTGCTCACACCGTTCCTGGTCCGCGTCCTGGCCGGCCTCGGCCGCGCCCACCAGATCGCCCTGGACACCCGGTTGAGCTGGACGCTCTGGCCGGTGGCCGTGCTCTGCACCCTGTTGTGCATCGCGCTGGCCAGCGCGCCCGGCCTGCTGCGCGGCGCCGGCGCCGCGCTGCGCCGCAAGGCCGGCCGACGCCAGGCGGTGGTCTCCGGCATCGCGCGCAACGGCGGGGACCTCGCGGTGCTCGCCCTGGCCGTGCTCGCCTACCAGCAACTCGACCAGTACGGCGGCGGACTGTCCGCCGACTCCTCCGGACAGCTCGGCGTCGACCCGCTGCTGGTCGCCACCCCCACCCTGGCGCTGTGCGCGGGAACCCTGGTGGTGCTGCGGCTGCTGCCCCTGGTCGCCCGGCTGGGCGCCCGGGTCGCCGCCCGGGGCAGCGGCCTCGGCCCGGCCATGGTCGGCTGGCAGCTGTCGCGTCAGCCCGCCCGGGCCAACGGGCCGGTGCTGCTGCTGGTGATGGCCGTGGCCACCGGCGTGCTCGCGCTCGGCCAGCACGCCACCTGGACCGACTCCCAGCGCGACCAGGCCGCCTTCGACACGGCCGGCGGCCTGCGGATATCCGCCGCGCACACCGCGCTGATGGGCCAGGGCGGCCGCTACGGCGCGCTGCCCGGCGGCGACCGGCTGATCCCGGTCTACCACGAGCAGCAGCCGCTCCCGGCCGGCACGGGCCAACTGCTCGCCCTGGACACGGCCGCCGTCGCCGACCGCGTCCCGATCCGCGCCGACCTGCTCGACGGGGCCGACCGGGCGGCGGTGTTCGGCCCGCTCGCCCAGCCGGCCCCGACCGGCGCCAAGGGCGGGGTCCCGCTCCCCGGCCGCCCGCTGCGGATCGACGCGGACCTGTCCATCCGACAGACGGTCGACAACACCGGCCTGTTCACCGGGATGCACCCGATGGCCCCCTCCCCGCCGGAGGTGACCCTGCTGCTGCGGGACCGCAACGGATACGTCCACAAGGCCCCGTTCGTCGGCCTCCCGGTCAGCGGTCAGCAGCACGCCTCGGCCCCGCTGACCACGCTGGTCGACGCGCCGATGGGCTCCGTCGCCGCGCCGCTGACCCTGGTCGGGGCGACCGTCTCCTACAGCGACCGGGCCGAGGGCGAGGTGACCGTCGGCCGGCTGGCCGTCTCGGACAGCGCCGACGGCCCCGCGACCGAGGTCCCGGTGCCGGCCGGCCTCTCCTGGAAGGGGGACGTGGTCGACGGTCCGGCGCTCAAGAGCGGGGAGGCCCCGCTGGTCGCCGTCGCGCCCGAACCCGCCGATGCCGGGCGGCTGTTCACCGTCGACTACCGCTTCGCGAGGGGCACCGGCCTCTCCCTGCGGGCCGTCCTCGGCACCGCCGGGACGGACGTTCCGACGACCGTGTCCGGCGTCGCCACCAAGGACTACCTCAAGCTCATCGGCGGCTCCGCCGGCGACGTCGTCCGGGTGCCGTTCGCCGGGGGCGTCGTCCCGGTCAAGATCACCAAGGCGGTCGAGGCCGTGCCGGTCGGCGGCCGCAGCGCGCTGGTCGTCGACCTCGACACCGTGGCGCGGCTGCTGGCCGCGCAGGGCCGGGTGCTGCCCAGCCACGCCGAGTGGTGGCTGCCGGCCACCGGGCCCGGCGACCGCGCTCCGGCCGAACTGGCCGCCGCCGTGCGGGCCGCCCCGGGCACCCAGGACGTCCAGCTCTCCGACGAGGTCACCGAGGGGATGCTCAGCGACCCGGTGGGCGCCGCCCCGCAGAACGCGCTGATGGCCATCGCGCTCGTCACCGCCCTGCTCGCCGCGATCGGCTTCGTCGCCGCCGTGGCCGGCTCCGCCCACGAGCGCGCCCGGGACTCCGCGCTGCTGCTCGCCCTGGGCGCGCCGCGCAAGCAGGTCACCCGCACCGTCGCGGCCGAACAGGCGCTGCTGGTCGGGCTCGGCGGGACGGTCGGGATCGCCCTCGGCGCCCTGCTGGTCCACCTGATCGTCCCGTTCGTGGTCCTGACACCCGCCGCCCACCGCCCCCTGCCCGAGGCCCTGATCGACCTGCCCGTCGGCCAGGCCCTGCTGTTCGCGGCCGCGATCGCCGTCGCCCCGCTGCTGTCGGCCTTCCTGATCGGACGCCGCCGTCGAGACGTGGCCAACCGGCTGCGCCACGTGGAGGAGATGTGACCACCCAGGCCGGCACCCCCGTGCCCGCCCCCGACACCGCCCACCGTCCGGCCCACCGGCCCGCGCGCTGGGTCCCCACCCGGCTGCGGGCGAACCCGCTCGCCGCGCTGCTGATGGCGGTGCTCGCGTTCGTCACCGTCTTCCTGGCGGCGGCCTTCCCGCGGATCGCGGACCGGGGCGCGGACGCGGCGCTGCGCGACTTCGTCGGCCAGAAGGGCCTCAACGCGACCAGCCTCCAGGTCACCTCCCGGACGCAGCTCGACGACAACGCCGTCGTGCTCGACCGGGTGCAGCGGCAGCTGACCGAGACGGTCGGCCGGCAGCTGACGCTGGCCCAGGCGGGCCAGGCCCACGGCGCCCGCGCCCTGAGCGGGCGCACGATGCGCAACCCGGAGTACGTCCGGATCTCGGACAGCACCGACCCCGAGATCGGCCTGTTCTACCTCCAGGACCTGGCCGACCGGGCCACCCTCACCGACGGCACCTGGCCGACCCCCGGCACCGGCGACGGTCCGCTGCCGATCGTGCTGAGCAGGACGGCCGCCGACACCATCCACATCAAGCTCGGTGACGTCATCGACAACGGCGTGGACGGCGTGGGCGCCAAGCGGACCACCGTGGTGGTCGGCTTCTACCGGATCAACGACCCCCACGACCCGTTCTGGGACAACCTCGGCTGCCCGGCCCGGGCCTGCCTCAAGCCGGTCCCCGAGCACGAGCACTGGGCGACCAGCGGCTTCGTCGACGGCGCCGGCCTGGCCGCGCTGGCGCGCTGGGGTTCGGGCGCCGAGAACTTCTGGCGGCTGCCCGTCGACCCCGGCGCGCTGCGCGCCGACCAGCTCGCCCGGACCCGGACCGTGGTCAGCTCCCTCCAGACCGGGCCGGGCGCCACGAACCTGTCCGGCGTCACCCTGCGCGGCGACCTGCGGACCGGCTCCAGCCTGACGGACATCCTGAGCCGGGCGGACGACCGTTACCGGGCGTCGTTGCCGCTCAGCACGATCGGCCCGGCCGGTGTCGCGGGTGTCGCGGTCGTGGTGCTGTTCCTGGCCGCGGCGCTGACCACCGACCGGCGGGCCGCGGAGATCCGGTTGCTGCGGGCCCGTGGCGGTTCGCGGACCGGGGTGCTGGGGCGCTTGGTCGGTGAGGGCGCGGTGACGGTGCTGCCGGCCGCGGTGGCCGGTGCGGCGCTCGCGGTGGTGCTGCTGCCGACGCCGCGATGGGAGGGCGCGGTGCTGGCCGCCGTGGTGGCGGCGTCCATCGCGCTGCTGGCCTTCCCCGCGCGGGCGGCGCTGTTGTGGTCGCGCGGGCGGGCCGCGGGTGGCCGGCGTCGGCTGGTGGGTGAGCTGGCGGTGCTGGCGGTCACGGTGGCGGCGGTGGCCGAGGTCCGGCGTCGGGGTGTGGGGACGGGTGGCGGGTTGGATCCGCTGCTGGTGGCCGCGCCGTTGCTGCTGGCGGTGACGGGTGGGCTGGTGCTGGCGCGGGTCGAGCCGGTGGCGGTCGGCCGGCTGGCGGCGCTGGCCGGGCGGGGCCGTGGCCTGGTGGCGTTCCTGGGCCTGGCCCGGGCGGCCCGGGACAGTACGGGGCGGCGCAGGCCCTCCGTGCTGCCGCTGCTCGCGCTGCTGATCGCCGTGACCACCACCGGTTTCGGTGCCACCGTGCTCGACACCGTCGACCACGTCCGCACCCGGGCCGCGCGGATCGCCACCGGCGGGGACATCGGCGTCTCCCTGCCCGACTACGCCACCCTCACCGAGTCCTTCACCAAGGCCGCCGACGCCCTGCCCGGCGTCCACGCCTCCACCGGTGCGTGGGTCGAGCCCAAGGCCCGCTTCGTCGGCGCCGACCAGGACTACACCGAGGCCTACCTGGTGGTGGTGGATCCGGCGGCCTACGCCGAGATCTCCCGCACGGTCGGGGTCGGCGAGTTCGACGGGGCGAAACTGGCCGGCACGTCGGGCGGCCGGGACACCCCGGTGCCCGCCCTGGTCAGCCGCGACCTGGCCAAGCGGCTGGCCGCCGGGCCGCCCCAGGTGCGCACGCCCAACGGCAACGCCCTGCGCCTGAGCGTCGTCGCGACCGTCGCCGCGACCCCGGCCCTGCCGGACCCGGGCAAGCCCTTCGTCGTGGTTCCGGCCGGTCCCGCCTGGGAGCGGCTGCCGGACGCGAAGCGGGTGAACAAGTGGTTCGCCGTCGGGGACATCGACCCCGAACGGGTCAGGTCGACCCTGCGGGACAACGGCGGCGCCCAGCCGACGGGTCTGGCCAAGCTGGTCGCGGACGACGCCGCGGCCGCCGGCAAGGGCACCCACGGCCTGCCCGTGGGGTACACGGTGCACAGCAGCGCGGAGACGGTCACCGTGCTCGCCGACGATCCGTTGCAGCACGCCGCCGAGCGGCTGTTCTGGTACGCGGCCGCCGCCGGAGCCGGCTACGCCCTGCTCGCCGTCCTGCTGACGCTGTTCCGCGCCGCACCCGACCGCACCGCCGTCCTCGCCCGCCTGCGCACCATGGGCCTGCGCCCCCGCCAAGGACTCGCACTGATCATCACCGAGGCACTGCCGCAGACCCTCGCCGCCGCCGTCGGCGGCGGCCTGGCCGCCCTCGCGGCCGTCGCCCTGCTCGGCGGCGCCTTCGACATCTCCACCCTCGTCGGCGCCGAGGTCGGCGACGCCATCACCCCCGTCCTGCTCCCCGTCCTGCTGCCCACCGCCGGCCTCGCCCTGCTGGTCGGCCTCGGCATCGTCCTGGAGACCCTCATCGCCGGCCGACGCCAGATCGCCACCGAACTCCGCGCCGGGGAACAGGCATGACGCCGCGAGGGGCGGCCCGCGCCGCCACCGTGGGAACCATCGGCACCGGCCGCGGCGTTCGGAGCTGCCGGACCATCGGCACCGGCCGGGCCGAGCGCACCGACCGGGCCGCACACGCCGACCGGACCGCACAGACAGACCGCACCGACCGGGCCGACCGGACCGTCGAGACAGGAGAGCAGCCGTGAAGAGCACCCCCCAGGAGCGGCCGGCGGTCGAGGCCCCCAGCCTCCAGGAGCTCCGGCAGCGGGCCCTGGCCGCCGCCTCGCCCAAGGCCTACGGAGCGGGCTCGGCCATCGTCTGCGACCGACTGGTCCGGATCTTCAGCGCCGAGGGCATCGAGGTCCAGGCGCTGCAGGGTCTGGAACTGACCATCCAGCAGGGCGACCTGGTGGGCCTGGTCGGTGCCTCCGGCAGCGGTAAGTCGACCCTGCTGACCATCCTCGCCGGACTCGACGTGCCGACCGCGGGCACCGCCACCGTCGCGGGCTGCGACCTGCTGGAGATGTCCGCCAAGGAACGGCTGCGCTACCGCCGCGAGGTGGTCGGCTTCATCTGGCAGCAGACGGCCCGCAACCTGCTGCCGTTCCTGACCGCGGCCGAGAACATCGCCCTGCCGATGCAGTTGCGCGGCCGCCGGAGCGGGGGGACCGGCCCGAAGCAGCAGGCCGCCCGGGTGGCCGAGCTGATGGAGGCCCTGGAGATCGGGGAACTCGCCCACCGGCGCCCCAACGAGCTCTCCGGCGGCCAGCAGCAGCGGGTCGCCATCGCGGTGGCGATGGCCAACAACCCGCCGGTGCTGCTCGCCGACGAGCCGACCGGTGAGCTGGACTCCGAGACCGCGGGGGTGATCTTCGAGTCCTTCCGCACCGTCAACCGGGAGCTCGGCACCACCGTCGTGATCGTCACCCACGACCCGATGGTCGCGGGCGAGGTCCGCCGCACGGTGGCCATCCGGGACGGGCGGACCAGCAGCGAGGTGCTGCGCCGCACCGTGACGGACGAGCACGGCGAGGAGTCGGTCAGCGAGCGCGAGTACGTGATGCTCGACCGCGCCGGCCGGGTCCAGCTGCCCGTCAAGTTCCTGGAGTCGCTCGGCATGGAGCACCGGGTGGCGGTCGACCTCGCGGCCGACCACATCGAGGTCCGTCCGGACGACCTCGCGGGGAGCTGAGGGGGCGGTTCCTCAGCCGTCGCCGCCCGTCCGCTGGAAGAGGCCGCTGCCCTCGGCCTCCTGCCGGAGGTCGGGTGGCGCGGCTCCGCCGGTGCGCTCCCCCCGGGAGGGGGCGGTGCAGCGGGCGAAGAGGAACAGGGCACCGGCCGCCGCGGCGAGGATGCCGAGTGCGGTCAGGACGCGTAGCCAGGTCAAGGGGTGCCTCCTGGGGGCGGTGCGAGGGAGCGCCGCCGGGGTGTATCGGCAGCTCGGCCCGCACGGTCGAGTGCCCACCGTGGGGTTCTTCCCGTCGGCTGGTGCGCAACAGGTGGCCTACGCGGGCGCTCGAAGCACCGGAGGGGCGCGTCACATGGTTTCGCGCGCCCCTGTGGCGATGACGGTCCGCCCGCGCCGCTCCTCGGCCAGCGTGCGCAGGGCCGGCAGGTCGGGCTTGCCCAGCCCGGTCAGCGGGATCGCGGGGAGCAGCAGGACGGTGTCCGGGACGCACCGGGCGTCCCCGCGCTCCCGGACCCAGCGGCGCAGCTGGTCCGCCGTCACCCGGGCGCGCGGAGCCACCGCGACGGCGGCGTGGACGCGCTCCAGGCGGTCCGGGTCGGTGCTGGTGAACATCACCGCCTCGTGCACGTCCGGATGGCTGCGCAGCGGCTCCTCGACCTGGTGGGGGAACACATTGTGCCCCTCGACAACGGCCATCGCGTCCCGTCGGCCCGCCACCGTCAGATAGCCCGCCGCGTCCAGGCTGCCCAGGTCCCCGGTGTGCAGCCAGCCCTCCCGCAGCACCCGCGCGGTCAGCTCCGGGTCCCGCCAGTACCCGGCCATCGCGGTCGGGGTGCGGACGCAGATCTCCCCGGTCCGGCCCGGCGGCAGCGGCGCGCCCTCCTCGTCCAGGATCCGCACCCCGGTGTCCGGGTACGGGCGCCCGGCGGTGCTCAGCAGCCTCGGGTCCAGGTGCTCGTCCGGACTCAGCCGGGAGACCGGCCCGCACTCCGTCAGGCTGTACGTCTGGTGCAGCACCCGGCCCAGCCGCCGGGTCGCCTCCGCCAGCCGGCGCGGCGAGGGCGGACAGCCGGTGTAGCCGACCCGGCGCAGGCTGCCGGTGTCCGTCCCGGCCAGCAACGGGTGGTCCAGCAGCCGGTAGAGCAGGTGCGGCGGCAGGTACACCCGGGACACCCGGTGCCGCTCCACGGCCGCGAGCACCTCCTCGGCCGCGAAGCCCTCCTGCAGCACCACCGTGCCCCCGGCCGCCAGGGCGAGGTCCGCACTCGTGCCGCCGCCGTGCGCGAGCGGGGTGCAGAGCAGGAAGGACGCCCCGGACAGCAGCGCGGGCCGGGGCGGACGGGCGAAGCGGCGCAGCACGCCCTTCGGCCGGCCGGTGGTGCCACTGGTGAACCGGATCGCCATCACGTCCTCGGGGCGGCAGCGCGGCTCCAGCGGGGCGGCGGAGCAGGCCGCGGCGAGCTCGACGAGGTCCGTGCCGAAGGCCGTCGGGCCGAGGGCGAACACCCCCGCGGCGGGCAGCGCCCGCGCCACCGCCCCGGCCGCCGCGGCGTACCGGAGGGGGTCGAAGACCAGCGCCGCGGTCTCGGCGAACCCGGCCAGCGCCACCACGTCGGCGACCGGGAGGTCCGGGCCGGGCATCGCCACCCGGCAGCCCAGCAGGTTGGCCGCCAGCCGGACCAGCACCGCCTCCGGGGTGTTCCCGGCGAGCACGGTGACACCGTCCCCGCGACCGAGCCCGGCCCGGTCCAGCGCGCGGGCCGTCCGGAACACCGCGTCCAGGCAGTCCCGGGCGGTCAGCGCCGTGGTGCCGCGGGACAGGGCCGTCCGCCCCGGATCCCGCGCGAGTCCGTCCAGCACCAGCCCGGTGTACGTCCCGCCGGCCTCTGTCATGCCCACCCTTCCGCCGTCTGACGAGGCGTCAGTCTAGGGCGCGGCACCACCACGGGTGCCCGGTGGGTGGGGCCCGCTCCGTACGACGGTGCGGGCGCCCGGCTTGTTAGGGTCGGCGGTCGATCGGACAGGGAACAGGGGAGCGGTGGACAGCGGCGAGTCGGGGACGACGGGGACGGCGGAGATGACGGGGGCGGCGGTGCTGGCGCCGCGTGGGGTGCTGGACCTACGGGGTGCGGCCGGGGAGCGGTTCGTCGTGGAGTACCCGGCCGGGGCCGTGGTGGTGGTCTCGGGCCTGCCCGGGGCCGGCAAGAGCACGCTGCTGCGCCGCTGGTCGGCCGGCGGCGGGGCCGCGACGGTGGACCCGCGGACGGTGCACGAGGCCTGCGAGGCGGTGATGCCCGCGCGCCTGCCGTACGCCGTCTACCGGCCGTGGGCGCGACTGGAGCACGTCCGGCTGCTGCGGAGCTCGGTGCGGCGCGGTGGACCGCTGCTGGTGCACGACTGCGGCAGCCGCGCCTGGATGCGACGCTGGCTCGCCCGGGAGGCCGGCCGGCAGGGCCGCGAACTGCACCTGGTGCTGCTCGACGTCGGCGCCGCCACCGCCCTCGACGGCCAGCGGGCCCGCGGACGGCACGCCTCCGCCCGGGTGTTCGCCCGGCACCACCAGGGCCTGGCACGGCTGTCGGCGGCGTTCACCCGGCACACCCGGTCCGGCGGACCGCCGCCGACCCCGGAGGCGGCCTCCGTCCTGCTGCTGGACGCCGTCTCCCGGTCGAGGGCGGAGACGGTCGCCTTCGGGCGGGCGGCATGACGGCCCGGAACCGGTGAAGGGGTGGCGGATGGTGGACGACGGGGAACGGGGCGTTCCCGAGCGGGTGGCGGCGGCCGAGCGGGGCGCCGCCCGGCTGGGGTTCGGGAAGAGCTGCACCCGGGAGGTCGGCCGGCTGCTGGCGTTCGCCGCGGCGGCCAAGCCGGGCGGTAGGGTCGCCGAGAGCGGCACGGGTGCGGGCGTCGGTACGGCCTGGCTGCGCAGCGGGCTCGGGCCGGGCGGGCGGCTGGTCACGGTCGAGCGGGACGGGCGACTGGCCCGGGAGGCCGCGGCGCTGTTCGCGGGGGACGAACGGGTGCGGGTGCTGCACGGGGACTGGCGGCTGCTGGCGGAACACGCGCCGTTCGACGTGTTCTTCTGCGACGGCGGCGGCAAGCGCGACGACCCCGACCGCGTGGTCGACCTGCTCGCCCCCGGCGGCCTGCTGCTGATGGACGACTTCACGCCCTCGCCGCACTGGCCGCCCCGCTACGGCGGTGAGGTCGACCGGCTGCGCCTGCACTACCTGACGCATCCGGCGCTGGCGGCGAGCGAGGTGCTGACCACGCCCGGCAGTTCGGCCGTGCTGGCGGTGCGACGGGCCTGACCCCGGCCCGGTGGCGGGGATGAACGGGGGGATGATGGGCGGATGGTGACGATCGAGACCTCCCGGCTGGTCCTGCGGCGCTGGCGCGAGAGCGACGTGCCGGTGATGGCCGAGGTGCACGCGGACCCCGAGGTGATGCGGTGGATCGGCGACCGGCGCGTCCTCGGCCCGGAGCTGAGCCGGGCGGCGGTCGAGCGGTGGGAACGGGCCTGGGAGGACGAGGGTTTCGGCCTGTTCGCGGTGGAGCTGCGCGAGACCGGCGAACTCGCCGGGTTCGCGGGCCTGGCGGTGCCGCTGTTCCTGCCCGAGGTGCTGCCCGCCGTCGAGATCGGCTGGCGGCTCGGCCGGTCGTTCTGGGGCCGGGGCATCGCCACCGAGGCGGCGACGGCGGCGCTGCGGTTCGGCTTCGAGGACTGCGGGTTGGAGCGGGTCGTCAGCATCGCCCAGATCGGCAACACCGCCTCCGAGCGGGTGATGGCCAAGCTCGGTCTGCGGGTCGAGCGGGAGACCACCGTCCCCGGCAACGGCAACGCCGTCCGGGTCCACGAACTGACCCGCGCGCGGTACCTGGGCCGGGAGTCCTGACCGGGAGTTCTGACCGGGAGTCCTGACCGGAGAGCCCCGGCCGGGAAAACCGCTGGCCCTGCCCGGTGCGACGGTCCTAGAGTCTGCGCGCACCGGAACCAGCGAGCACGGGGGAGCAGATGAGCAGGGCCGAGGCCGTACGGGCCGCGAACGCGTTGGGGGAGCGCTGGGTCGGGGAGGCCGGTCTGCGGCAGGGGTCCGTCCTGATGCCGGCCGGCGTCTGGCCGCTGCTCGGGCTGCTGGCCCCGGCCGGAAGCGCCCCCGTCCAAGGCGAGTTGGCGCAGGCGCTCGGGGTGCCGGCCGCGGCCGCCGCCGAGCGCGCCCGCGAACTGCTCGGCCTGTTGCGGGACATCCCCGCGGTGCGCTCCGCGCTGGGGGTCTGGACCGACGACCGGCTGCGGCTGCGCCCGGAGTGGCGGGCCTCCGTCCCGGCGGACCTGGTCGGGCGGTTGAGCGGTGACACGGAGCAGGACAAGAAGCTGCTGGACGCCTGGGCGAGCGAGCAGACCGACGGAGCGATCGACGAGATGCCGGTCGAGTTGAACCCGGACAGCCGGCTGGTGCTGGCCTCGGCGCTCACCCTGCGGACGGACTGGATCCGGCCGTTCCAGGACTTGGGGGGAATCGGCGGGAACCACACGGACGACTGGGGCCGGCCCGTCCGCTACCTGACCGGGGCGACGCGCCTGCTGGACCGTGCAGCCCTGCTGGAGACGCCCGCGGGCCCGGTCACCGAGTTCCAGGTGCTGGGGTACGGCGACATCACCGTGCACCTGCTGCTCGGCGAGCCGACGGCCGATCCCGGCAGCGTGCTGGCCGCCGGGATCGGGTCGCTCTCGCAGCGCCACCGCCGCACCACCGCCGACCGGTTGCCGGTCGGCACCACCGGCCCCGGGCTCTCGGTCGGGGCGCTGGCGCGGTACGAGCCGGAGGACCTGCTGACCGTGGGCGTCCCGCAGTTCACCGTGGCGGCCGACCACGATCTGCTGGCCCGCAAGGAACTCTTCGGGCTGACGACGCTCAGCACCCCGTCCGCGACGGAGGACCGGCTGCCCGGCCTCCAGGTCGGCGGGCTGCCGCTGTTCGCCGACAGCGCGCGCCAGAAGGCCACCGCGACCTTCGGCGCCCGCGGGTTCCGGGCTTCCGCGGTGACGGCGATCGGGATCATGGCGGGCGGCGCCGCGGCCGTGTCGCGGCCGCCGTTCCTGCAGCGCCACGTCAGCGTGGAGTTCGGCGGCCCGTTCGGCTTCCTCGCCGTCCACCGGCTCTCCCGGCTGGTGCTGGCGGCGGGCTGGGTGACCGAACCGGACGCGGCCGTGGACCCCAGGGGAGACTGGTCGGAGGAGGACGAGGACTGGTGAGGACGGGCGGGTGTCGGCGCGGTGTCCGGAGCGCCGGAATCCGGGTCGCCCACCGTAACCGCCCCCGGTGGCGCGGGTGCACTGAGAGACTGGGGTGAGCAGAGTCCGTCACGGAGAGAGGTCACACCCCGCATGCCCAGCAGCGCAGCCGTCGACAACCCGTGGTTCCGCCGGTTCAACCCGTCCGACTTCGCTCCCGCCCGGATCGTGATCTTCCCGCACGCCGGCGGATCGGCCAGCTACTACATGGACTACACCAACGCGCTGGCGCCGTACGCCGACGTGCTGGCCGTCCAGTACCCGGGCCGGCAGAACCGCTACGCGGAGCCGACGATCGACTCGGTGCCGGAACTCGCCGAGCAGGTCTACCAGGAGCTGCGCGGCTGGATGGACCGCCCGGTCGTGTTCTTCGGGCACAGCATGGGCGCGGCGGTCGCCTTCGAGGTCACCCGCCGCTTCGCCCGGGACGGCCTGGCCGGGCCGGAGCGGCTGTTCGTCTCGGCCGGCCGCGCGCCGTCGCTGCCCCGGGACAGCGCGGTGCACCTGAGGTCGGACGACGGCATGCTGGAGGAGATCGTCCGGCTCGGCGGTACGGACGAGCGGATCCTCGACGTGCCGGCCCTGCGCGAGCTGATCCTCCCGGCGCTGCGGGCCGACTACACCGCCATCGAGACCTACCTCGCCGCGCCGGACGCCGTCGTCCCGCAGCCGATCACCGCCCTGGTGGGGGAGAGCGACGCCAACGCCACGGTGGAGCAGGTCGCCCAGTGGGAGCGGCACACCACCGGGGGGTTCAGCCTGCGGGTCTTCCCGGGCGGGCACTTCTACCTGGCGGAGCAGATCGACGCCGTGGTGCGGCTGCTCACCGCGCACCTGCGGGGCTGACGGTACGTCGCGTTCCTGTCCCGGCCCTGGTTCCGGCCCCGTCCCGAGGGGGAGCGGGGCCGGGCCGGGGCGTCAGGTGGTGTAGGCGGAGTTGAGCCGGACGTACTCCTCGGTGAGGTCGCAGCCGTAGACGGTGAAGGCGCCGTCGGCGATGCCCAGGTCGATCCGGATCACCACCTCGTCGCCGCCGAGGTAGCGGCGGGCCTGGTCGAGCAGGGCCTCGCCCGGCTCCTCCGGGTACATCGGGAGCTCGTCGAAGCCGATCCGGACGGCGGCCGGGTCGATGTCGGTCTCGTCCCGGAGCTTGCCGACGGCCATGGTGATGCGGCCCCAGTTCGGGTCGGCCCCGTGCACGGCGGCCTTGACCAGCGGGGAGTTGACCACGCTCTTGCCGACGCGCTTCGCCTGGGCGGCGTCACGGGCACCGGTCACCCGGACCTCGATCAGCTTGGACGCGCCCTCGCCGTCCGAGGCGATCTCCCGTACGAGGTGCAACGCGCACTCGTCCAGGGCCTGTTCGAAGGCGGCCGGGTCGACCGGGCCGGCCAGTCCGTTGGCGAAGAGCGCCGCGGTGTCGCTGGTGGAGGTGTCGGTGTCGATGCTGAGCGCGTTGAAGGTCCGGTCCATGACGCGCCGGAACAGGGTGTCGAGCCGGTCGGCGGGAAGGTCGGCGTCGGTGAAGAAGAAGGTCAGCAGGGTCGCCATGTCGGGTTCGATCATGCCGACGCCCTTGGCGATGCCGACCAGGACGGCGTCGCCGCAGCGGACCCGGACCTCCTTGTGGCGGGTGTCCGTGGTCATGATGGCCTTGGCCGCCGCGGTGTAATCGGCCGCCGGGAAGGGCCAGTTCAGGGCGGAGAGCCCGGCGCGGATGCCGTCCATGGGGTACGGGCGACCGATCACGCCGGTGGAGGCGATGACGAGTTCCTCCGGGGGGATCCCGACGATCCCGGCGACCCGGTCGCGCACCTCGGCGGCGTTGTCCGCCCCGGTGCGCCCGGTGGCGACGTTGGCGTTGCGGGACAGCACGACCATCCCGCGACAGGCCCCGAGGGCGGCCGCCCCGCGGCTGAGCAGGACGCTGGGGCCGGCGAAGCGGGAGCGGGTGAACACCGCGGCCGACCGGCAGGGGACTTCGGAGACGACGGCCGCGAAGTCGTCCTCGACGTCCTTGAGGCCCATGTTGGTCGTGACGGCGCGGAAGCCGCGGGGTGCGACGGGCTGCATGGTGGATCGATCCCTCTCCGAGTGGGCCCGGCGCGGGGCGCGGTGGGCGGCCTCGAACCCGGAGTCGGTGAATAGATTTGCGGAGAACTGAATACATCAAACATTTCGGCGTGGTCAATGAGTTATCTCAGTGCATGACTATGCGAACGGGTTCGACGGTCGGAGCGGCCCGGGAGAGGGCTCGGGGTTCCGTCGCGTCCGGCCCCTGCCGGTGGCCCGGCGGCTCGACTACTGTGCCTGGTTGATGGACCGTCAACGGATCGTCAACGGATCGTCGACAGAGCCCGGGAGGCCGCCGCATGCGCCGGATCGCCGTCGTCGGAGCGGGCCAGGCCGGCCTCCAGCTCGCGCTCGGGCTGCTGGCCGACGGCTGCGAGGTGACGCTGGTCGCCGAGCGCACCCCGGACCAGCTGCGGGACGGGCGGGTGCTGTCCACCCAGGCGATGTTCGGCCCGGCGCTGCGGATCGAGGCGGCGGCCGGGCTGGACCTGTGGGCGGCCGAGGCCCCGGCGGTGCACTCGGTGGACGCGGCGCTGGTGGTGCCGCCGGGCGTCCGCGCGCTGGAGTTCACCATGACCCTCGACGAGCCGGCCCGGTCCGTCGACCAGCGGATCAAACTGTCCCGCTGGCTGGAGCTGTTCGCCGAGCGCGGAGGCTCGGTCGAGTACCGCTCCCTGGACCGAATCGGGCTGCACGAACTGGCCCGCCGGCACCAGCTGACCGTGGTCGCGACCGGGCGCGGCGAGCTCGCCGGGATCTTCCAGCGCGACCCCCGGCGCTCGCCGTTCGACCGGCCGCAGCGCGCCCTGTCCTGCCTCTACGCGCACGGCGTCGGGGCGCCCGACCCGGCCGCCGGGCCCAGGGCCCGGATGCACGCCCTGCCCGGCCTGGGTGAGCTCTACCTCCAGCCGGCCCTGACCCGTACCGGCCCGTGCGACATCCTGCTCTGGGAGGCGCTGCCCGGCGGCCCGCTGGACGTGTTCGGCGACGGGCCCGCACCCGACGTCCACCTCGACCGGATCCGCGCCCTGCTGGCCGAGCACCTGCCCTGGGAGGCGGAGCTGTGGCGGGAGGCCGAACCCACCGATGCCGGGGCCGGGCTGTCGGGTGCGGTCACCCCGACCGTCCGCCGGCCGGTGGCCGAACTGGGCTCGGGCGTCGACGCCGTGCACGTGCTGGGTGTGGGCGACGCGGTGGTGGTCAACGACCCGATCACCGGCCAGGGCGCCAACGGCGCCGCCCGCGCGGCGCAGGCGTACCGGCGGGCGATCCGCGAGCACGGCGACGCCCCGTTCACCGCGGACTGGATGTGCCGCACCGCCGAAGGGTTCTGGCAGCGGCACGCCCGCCACGCCGTCGACTTCACCACGGCCCTGCTGACCATGCCGGACCACCTCCAGGGCGTCTTCGCGGCCGCGGCGGAGCACCCGGAGGTCGCCCGTCGGCTGGCCAACACCTACGCCGAGCCGAGCGACCACGCCGCCTGGCTGGCCACGCCCGAGCTGACCGCCGGGTACCTGGCCTCGGTCGGGCGCTGAACGTCCATACGGGCGGGGGGAGGACCCCGCCCGGGCCGGGGGAGCGTCAGACCAGGTCGAAGCGGGTCGGACCGCCCTGCGCCCAGATGCCGCGGGAGGCCTGGTCCGGGTAGCGGACGGTCTCCGAACGGGCGCTGAGGACCCGGGTGAGCTGCTGCTCCGGCTCGTGGGCGGCCCAGCCCGGGTCGCCGGTGCCGACGAAGCGGACCCAGGCCTGCTGGAGCTCCCGGGAGACCGCGACGGCCTCCGGGGCGGGCGGGTCGCCGAGGAAGTGTCGGCCCATCGGGCTGTCCAGGGAGCCGAAGGCCAGTGGGACGTCCAGGCCGTGGCAGGCGCCGAACGCCCCGCCCAGGGCCGGGGCCGGGTAGGCGAGTTGGAAGAGGTGGGAGGTGCCGCCGGCCGCCGTGTTGCCCTCGGCGAGGTGGAGCGAGGGGATCCGGAACAGCGCGTCGGAGAAGACGGCCCCGACCAGGGTGTCGGGCGTGGCGCCGGGGAAGGCGGCGCGGTAGGCGTCCGGGCCGCCCGGGTGCGGGGCGAGCAGCGCCAGCGCGGTGCGGGCGTCCTCCTCGGTGAAGGCGCCGTGCCGGCCGGCCAGGACGGCGAACAGCCGGAACTCCTCCCGGGCGTGACCGACCAGCAGCTCGATGCCCTCGGCCCGTCCGGCGGCCAGTGCCGTCCAGGGCTCCTCGGTGAGGAGCTCGCCGTCGACCACCGGCACGGTGGGGACGCCGGTCTGGGCGAGCCGGCCCCAGCGCGCGAGATGCCCGGGGAGGGCGGCGCCGAGCCCGGTGACGGCCTCGGCCAGCTGCCAGGGGTCGATGCCGGCGAGGCCGGCCGCGGTGGGGGCGGCGCCGAGCCGCTCCGCCAGGGCGGCGGTGATCTCGGCGGCCAGCGCGGGGGTGGCGAGGTTGCCGCCGACGGAGTGGGCGATCGCCCGGTGGAACAGGCCGCGGGCCTGCGGCACGGCCAGCAGCGCGGCCACCGAGGAGGCCCCGGCCGACTGGCCGGCGACGGTGACCCGGGCGGGATCGCCGCCGAACGCGGCGATGTTGTGCCGCACCCACTCCAGGGCCGCGATCTGGTCGAGGAAGGCGCGGTTGGCCGGGGCGCCGTCGAGGAGGGCGAAACCCTCGGCGCCCACCCGGTAGTTGACGGTCACCACGACCAGGCCGGCCCGGGCCAGCTCGGTCTGGTCGTACAGCGGGTCGCCCGCGGTGCCGGAGATGAAGCCGCCGCCGTGCAGCCAGACCAGCACCGGCAGCCCGGCCGAGTCCGGGTGCGGGGTGCAGACGTTGAGCGTCAACCAGTCGGTACCGGTGGTCGGTTCGGCCTGGAGGGGGCCGGACTGGGGGACGACGGGGCCGTACGCGACGGCCTCGCGGACGCCGTCCCAGGGCTCGGGCGGTACGGGGGCGGCGAAGCGGAGCGGGCCGACCGGGGGCCGGCCGTAGGGGATGCCGCGGAAGGCGGCGAGGCCGCGGTCCACGAAGCCGCGGACGGCTCCTGCGGTGGTGCGGGCGACGGGCTGCACGAGCACGGGACGCTCCTCCCTCGGAATGCCTCCAGCGTTGTCGGTCAGTTGTATTATGTCAAGCGTATGGAAAAAGCCGGTCGGAACGGGCCGGGCGGGAGCCGTCGAGGAGTGCCGGGACATGCCCAAGCAGGTGGACCACCGGGAGCGCCGCGAGACCATCGCCCGCGCGCTGTGGCGGATCGTGGAGCAGCGCGGCACCACCCAGCTGACCCTGCGCGAGGTAGCCCGGGAGGCCGGGATCTCGCTCGGGCAGCTCCAGCACTACTTCGCCTCCCGGGCGGAGCTGCTCGGCTTCGCGATGGACCTCGCCGGGGAGCAGAGCGGCCTGCGGGTCGCCCGGGCGCTGGCCGGGCTGGGCGAACGGCCGCACCCGCGCGCGGTGCTGCGGGCGATGCTGGTCGAACTGCTGCCGCTGCGGCCGGACTCGCGGGTCACCAGCCGGATGGGCGCCGCGTACGTCCTGGAGGCGCTGCACGACGAGGAGGTCCGGGCCCGGGTGCGGGGCGGGCTGGTGCAGGGGCGCGCGGAGGTCGAGCGGGTGGTGCGGCAGGCGATCGCCGACGGGTCGGTTGCGGCCGACCGTGACCCGGTGGTGGAGACGGACCTGCTGCTCGCACTGACCGGGTTCACCACCCTGCTGGAGCTGGGCGTGGTCGAGCCGGACGCCGTGCTCACCGCCGTCGACCGGCACCTGGACCGGCTGTTCGCCGGGGAGGGCCGACCGGCCGGCCCGTGACGGCGTGGCAGGCTGGGCGGGTACCGCCGCCGCGCGGCACCGCACCAGCCCGGCACCGCACGGCGCGAGCCGGACCCCAGCCCCGCGACCAGGAGCACCCGCATGGACCGACCCGCCTCCCTCCGCCTCGACGCCACCGCCTCCGGGCACCCGGCCGGCATCCTCGACGCCGCCGAACAGGCCGAACGCCGGGGCATGGACCGGCTGGTGGTCGCCGAGACCGCGTACGACCCGTTCCTGCAGCTCGCCCGCGCGGCCGACCGCACCGCGTCGATCGAGCTGGCCACCGGCATCGCGGTGGCCTTCGCCCGCACCCCGATGACGCTGGCCTACCAGGCCTGGGGGCTGCACGCGGCCTCCGGCGGTCGGGCCGTCATCGGGCTGGGCTCGCAGGTCAAGCCGCACATCGAGAAGCGCTTCGGGATGCCCTGGGACCGGCCGGCCGCCCGGATGCGGGAGTACGTGCACGCGGTGCGGGCGATCTGGCACAGCTGGCAGACCGGTGAACGGCTGCGGTTCCGGGGCGAGTTCTACACCCACACGGTGATGACGCCGGTGTTCTCGCCCGACCCGGTCCCCTCCGGGGTGCCCCGGATCCTGCTCGCGGGCGTCGGGCCGCTGATGACCCGCACCGCCGGGGCGGTGGCGGACGGCTTCCTCGCGCACCCGTTCTCCTCCACCGCCTACCTGACCGAGCAGGTACTGCCCGGGCTGGTCGAGGCGCGGGCACGGGCGGAGGCCGAGGGGGCGGAGTGGACCGGGCGGCCGTTCGAGACGGTCGGCAATGTGCTCACCGCCACCGGCCGGACCGAGGAGGAGCTGGCGGCCAACCGGGCGGGGGTGCGCGAGCGGCTGGCCTTCTACGCCTCCACCCCGGCCTACCGCCCGGTGCTGGCGCAGCACGGCTGGGAGGGGTTGCAGGAGGAGCTGCACACCCACTCGGTGCGCGGGCGCTGGGCCGAGATGACGGCGCTGGTCTCCGACGAGGTGTTCGACGCCTTCGCGGTCTCCGGCACGGTCGAGGAGGCCGCCCGGGAGATCCACCGCCGGTACGCGGGGCTGGTCACCCGGCTGTCCGTCAACCTGCCCGAGGACGCGGATCCGGCGCTCGGCCTGGACGTGCTGGCGGCGGTGCGCGCGCTGGGCTGAGCGGAAACTGTCCAGGAACTGCCGTACAGGGATGGTGATCGGTCGTGAACTGATCAAGATGCGTCACATTCGGGCAAGCCGCCCTCGGTGGTCCGCCCGGGAGGGAGGATCACGCTGAGCAGGCGGACCGTGCCCGGTGGGCAGCGGCCTGTCATGTCTTGGCCATCCGCTCCTGGCCGTCCGCCGACGATCCCGGGGGTGCCCGCGTGTCCGTGTCCGACGATCGCACCGCAGCCGACGACCCGTACGGGCCCTGGGGGCCCGCCGAGGAGGACGAACTCGCCGACCTCGACGAGTTCCTGCGCGTCAGCGCCGAACTCACCGGCTTCGACGTCCCCGAACTCCGCGCCACCGGCATGGCCGACGAGCACCACCGCACCACCCTGGCCCACCGGGTCCGGGACGAGCACGCCCTGGTCCACCTCTGGTACGTCGGTGCCTGGCCCGGCGAGGCCCCGAGCTCCACCCGCGCCCACGACCACGGACTGGTCTGGCGGACCTTCCGGGGCAGCCCGCCCGGCGCCGCCGCCCCCGGGTACGGCAGCTGGGCCGAGGCCCCGTCCGGTAGTGCCGTGTCCAGCAGTGCTCCGTCCAGCAGTGCTCCGTTCGGCGGCACCTCGTCCGGAGGTGAGCAGCAGTGAGCGCCCACTGGGACGCCGTCGTGGTCGGGGCCGGCTTCGCCGGCAGCCTGGTCGCCCAGCGCCTCGGCGCCCGGGGATGGCGGGTCCTCGTCCTGGAAGCCGGCCGGCCCGCACCGGGCAGCGCCGAGACCTCCGCCGCCCACCGCGCGGCCGGCGGCGGCCCGCCCACCTCGCCCTACCCGCACAACCCCGACGCCCCCTCACCCGACGTCACCGACCTCACCGGCCACCCGGACGGCGGCTACACCGCCGACGGGCACCTGCGCCAGTACGGCCCGCTGCCCTACGCCAGCGGCTACCTGCGCGCCAACGGCGGCACCGGACTGCTCTGGACCGGCCTCACCCCGCGCATGCACCCCGAGGACTTCCGCACCGGCGACCTCGGCCACGGCCGCAGCTGGCCGATCGGCTACCACGACCTGGAACCCCACTACCGCGACGCCGAACAGGAACTCGGCGTCGCCGCCGACGCCGAGGAACAGCGCCGCGCCGTCGGCCTGCCCCTCCCCGCGGGCTACGCCTACCCGATGCGGGCGATCCCGGCCAGCCACCTCGACCGGCAGCTGGCCCGCGCCCTCGACGGCCGGACGGTGCGCGACCCCGCCATGACCGACCCGGCCCGGCTCGCCGTCACCCGCACCCCGCACGCCCGCAACGGCCTGCCCACCCGGCCCGGCACCGGCCACGGCGCGCCCTGCGCCGGGAGCGCGAGCTGCGTCCCCGCCTGCCCGGGCGGCGCCAAGTACACCCCGCTGCGCACCCAGGCCCGCTGGGCGCCCGCCGTCGAACTGCGCACCGAGGCCGTGGTCAGCCGGGTGCTCGCCGACCCGGGGACCGGACGGGCCACCGGGGTCGAGTACCTGGCCGGCGGCACGGCGCACCGGGTGACCGCCGACCTGGTGGTGATCGCCGCGCACGCGATCGAGAACGCCCGGCTGCTGCTGCTGTCCGGCCTGGCCAACCGCAGCGACCAGGTCGGCCGGAACCTGATGGACCACCCCGCGCTGCTCACCTGGGGGCTGATGCCCGGCCAGGTCGGCCCCTACCGGGGGCCCGGCTCCACCAGCGGACTGGAGGCCTTCCGCTTCGGCGGGGCCCGCCGGCACCGGGCGCCGTTCCGGATCGAGATCGGCAACTGGGGCTGGTCCTGGGCCGGCGGCGACCCGGCGACCGAGGCCGCCGCGCTGCTCGCCGCCGGGCTGCGCGGCAAGGAGCTGCGCGAACGCCTCGGTGACCGGCTCGGGCGGCAGTTCTCGCTCCAGTTCGAACTGGAGCAGCCCGCCGACCCGGCCAACCGGGTCACCCTCGACCCGCAGCGGCGCGACCCGCTCGGCCTGCCCGCCCCCGCGATCCACTACGACCTGGACGGCTACGTCCGCGAGGGCATGGCCTCCGCCCGGGCCGTCTCCGACCAGCTCTTCGCCCTGCTGGGCGCCGAGGACCACACCGCCTACCCGGGCGCGGGCTGGCCCGGCCGGCTGGAGCACCGCGGCGCCGTCCACGGCTACCGGGGAGCCGGCCACGCCGGCGGCACCCACCTGATGGGCGATTCCCCCGGCAACTCCGTGGTCGACCAGTGGCAGCGCTGCTGGGACCACCCCAACCTGTACGCCGTCGGCTGCGGCTCGATGCCCTCGCTCGGCACCTCCAACCCCTCGCTCACCATGGCCGCCCTCGCGCTGCGCAGCGCCGAGCGGATGCACCAGGACCTGCTGGAGCTGCGGCGGCCGGCCGCCCTCTCCCCGCCCCGCACGCCCGTACCCCCCTCGTTCTCGGAGCCCTCATGACCGGCCTGCCGCTGCCGCCCGTCCCGGAGCCGTACCACCTGCCCTTCCACTACGGCGCGCTGCACAACATCGGCGTCGACTACCTGGTGGACCCGGAACGGGCCCGCCGGCTGCTCGACAAGCGCCACCCCGGGCTGAGCGCCGCGACCTTCGACGGCGGAGCCTGCGTCTCGCTCAACTACCAGCTGTACTTCGCCCAGTACCCGAACGGCGGCGGCATCACCGAGGAGCTGGAGATCAACCTGATCGCCCACCCGGTGTTCGCCGAGGACCGCATCCCGGTGGTCAACTACGGCCAGTACGCCCGGGGTTACGACCAGACCAAGCTGCTCGGCATCGCCCGGCTGCACGTGCTGTGCGACAACCCGCTCGCCATCGACGCCGGGCGCCGGCTGTACGCCGAACCCAAGCACCCCGGCTGGTTCGAGACCACCCTGCCCTCCCTCAACGCGGCCGCCGTGCGCGAACGGTGGAGCATCTCCTGCCGCCGGGGCGAACTCGGTCCGGAGGGGCTGCGCCGCCACCAGGAGGAGATCCTCGCCCTGGACGTCGACCTGGTCGGCCTCACCCCCGAGCCGGT
Organism: Kitasatospora sp. NPDC059146; assembly: GCF_042786665.1. Classification (NCBI taxonomy): domain Bacteria; kingdom Bacillati; phylum Actinomycetota; class Actinomycetes; order Kitasatosporales; family Streptomycetaceae; genus Kitasatospora; species Kitasatospora sp. NPDC059146. Next base: position 83,908 of record NZ_JBHZCY010000009.1, read on the forward strand.
GAACAACACCCCGATCACCGGCTACGGCACCGACGACGAGGGCCGACTGCTCGCCGGACCGCTCAACGTCCACCAGCCGTACCGCTACTACGCCCTGGACGACCGCACCGCCGACCGGGTCCGGCTCGACCTCGGCAACCCGGCCGAGGAGGCCGCCCGCGACCTCGCCCAGCTGATCGGCGAGGCCCCGGCGGCCGGCGTCTGGACCTACCAGTCCGCGCCGGTGGCCGCCCACCACCGCGCCTACTACGTCCGGTGACGGCGCGCCCCTCTCCGGAGTGAAACCGCGTCGCCGAGGAGGACGGGCCCCGCTAGTCTCGCGTCCGACATGGACGACACCCACGAGATCGACGGGCTGAGCGACTTCGAGGCGCTCGACCACCTGCACGAGCCCGGGGCCTACCTGCGGCTGGCCCGACGGACCGCCCAGCCCGGGGTGCTGCGCGTGCTGGCCCGGTGCGAGTACTCCTTCGTCTGGCACGAGATCGCCCGTAACTCCGCTGCGCCCGTCGATGTGCTGGTCGCCCTCGCACCCCGGCGGCACGACAGTTGGGACGACAACTGCCTGCTGCGGTTGTTAGCCGCCCGCCCAGAGCTCACCGGCGAGGCCCTGGACGGGGTGGTCGAGCTGGTGGCCGAGCGGCTGCGGGAGGGCGAGCGGCCGTACGCCGCGGTGCTGCTGCTGGCCCGGCGGCCGGGTGTGACGGAGGAACGGCTGAGCCGGCTGGGGCACCTGCCCGGTGCCTCCAGCCGGCTCCGCCGGGGGATCAGCCGTGCGCTGGCGGCCCGCCCGCCGGACTGAGTTCGGCCGCGGGCTGCCCGCCGGTCGCGGCCGGCTCGGGTGCCCGGGCGGCCCAGCGCCCGGCCAGGACGGTGCCGACCACCAGTTGGAGCTGGTGGTAGGCCATCAGCGGCAGCACCATCACCCCCGCCTCCGACCCGAACAGCACGGTGGCCATCGGCAGCCCGTTGGCCAGGCTCTTCTGCGAACCGCACAGCATCGCCGCGATCGCGGCCGGGCGGTCCAGCCCCAGCCCGCGCGCCCCGAGCCCGGTCGCCGCCAGGGTGGCGGCGAGCAGCGCCATCAGCACCACGACCATGCCGAGCAGGGCGAACGGCGTCGCCTGGTGCCAGATGCCCTGGGCCACCGCCGCGCTGAACGCCGTGTAGACGACCAGCAGGATCGAGCCGCGGTCCACCGGGGTCAGCAGCCGTTTGTGACGGGCCACCAGGCCGCCGATCCACGGCCGCAACACCTGCCCCAGCAGGAACGGCGCCAGCAGCTGGAGCCCGATCCGCAGCAGCCCGTCCGCCGACAGCCCGGCGTGCGAGCCGAGCAGTCCGGCGACCAGCAGCGGGGTGAGCACCAGCCCGGCCAGGCTGGAGTACGTCCCCGCGCAGATCGCCGCCGGGACGTCGCCCCCGGCGGCGCCGGTCAGCGCCACCGAGGACTGCACCGTGGACGGCACCAGGCAGAGGAACAGCACCCCGGCCTGCAGCTGTTCGGTCAGCGGGACCGGCGTCAGCAGCGCGGTGGCCAGGCCGAGCAGCGGGAAGAGACCGAAGGTGGCGGCGAGCACCAGGCCGTGCAGTCTCAGGTGGCGCAGCCCGGCCAAGGTCTCCCGGGTGGACAGCCGGGCGCCGTACAGGAAGAACAGCAGGGCCACGGCGAGGTCGCAGGCCGTCGCGGCGAACCGGGCCCCGGCGCCGGAGGCCGGGAACAGCGCGGCCAGGCCCACCGTGCCCGCCAGCGCCAGCAGGTACGGGTCGAACCTGCGCCACCACGGCGGGCGTCGGGCGCGGGCCGTCACGGCCCGGCTCCGCCGCCGACCGGGCTCCTGGTCAGACCCCCGGTCAGGCTTCCGTCCAGGCCTCCGACCAGGGACCCGGCGCCGTCGTGGTCACTGCCCGCGGAGCCGCCGCCCTGTTGGAGGTTGGCCGTGCGGTCGACCTCCAGCCAGGAGTCGGCGTGCGAGTTGTCGACGACCGTGATCAGGCTGCCGCCCGCGGCGGCCGGGGCCGCGCCGACCGCGAGCAGGGCGCACGCCCCGGTCAGCCCCAGGACGGTGGCCCGCAGCGCGGCGGCCGCCGAGGACGGGGCGGGCCGGCGCGGCCCGGGGCTCAAGCCGTCACGTCCGCGAGCCGCCGGGAGCGCGTGATGTTGCGCTCCAGCAGTTCGGTGGACTCCCGCACGCCGACCGGCTTGGCCAGCTCGGCCTGGGAGGGCAGGCGCCCGTCGGCGCTCTTGAGGCCGGTGAGCGCCTCGTCGATCGCCCGGTGGGCCGCGAACAGGCACGGCGTGCTGTAGATCGCGACATCCACCCCCAGCTCGGTGAGCTCGGTGAGGGACAGCCGGGGGGACTTGCCGCCCGCGATCTGGTTGAACAGCAGGGGCTTGTCGCCGACCTCCTTGCGGATCCGGCGGATCCACTCCTCGCTGCGCACGCCGTCCACCAGGACCACGTCGGCGTCCGTCTCGGCGAGCGCGCGGGCGCGGCGCAGGATGTCCGCCTCCTCGGTGGCGTCGGTGCGGGCGACCACCAGGAGGTCGGTGCGGTCGGCGAGGACGAGTTCGAGCTTCGTCAGGTACTCCTCCAGCGGGAGGACTTGCTTGCCGTCGGCGTGCCCGCAGCGGCGCGGGCGCTTCTGGTCCTCCAGGATCACGCCGGAGGCGCCGATGGCCTCCAGCCGGCGCACCACGTGGCAGGCGACCTCGGGATCGACGTAGCCGTCGTCGATGTCGACCAGCAGGTGGTGCGTGGGGAACGCGCCGCGCAGCCGTTCGACGAAGGCGACCATGTCGGGCCAGGCGATGAAGCCGATGTCCGGCAGGCCGTAGTACGAGGCGGCGAAGCCGAAGCCGGAGACGAACATGCCGTCGTAGTGCTCGGCCGCGATGGAGGCCGAGTACATGTCGTGGACGCCGATCAGGGGCGTGGTGCCCTGGTCCGCGATCGCCGCGCGGAGCCGCTGCCCGGGGCCCGCGGAGGTGGAAGCGTGCAACATGGGTCTCTCCTGACTCGCAAGGATTTTGCCTGAACTTGGCTTTCTCAAGACCAAATCGAGGTGCCATCACTATGCGGTCTTTAAGGGTCCATGGGCAAACCTTTAATAGAGATTCACCCATGTGAGTGAACGAATTTTCGACAATGCGTCAGTCATATGAAGTAAACATTCCGGGTCCGATCTGAGTTCGATACGAGTCCGGGATGACGGCCGGGTGACGGCGGTGCCACGGCCCGCTCAACGGCGCGGAGCGGCGCCGCAACGCGGACCGCCGCCGCAGCGGACGCTGCGACGGCGGTGGTGGCGGAGGTGCTAATGGGGCTCCGGCGGGCCCCCGGGACGGTGTCCGGGGGCGCGTCGGATCTGTCGGGATCGCGCCGGAGCGGGGCCGGGGCCGGGGCTGCTCCGGTGGGGTCAGGCGCTCGGGGTGGGGCGCACGGCGCGGCGTTCGCGCAGGGTGCGCAGGACCCGGCGGGTGGCGCGGGTGGCGACCGGGGGGAGGAGGTCCAGGGCGATCCGGCGGGAGGCCGAGCGCTGGAGCTGGGCGGGCGTCTTGACCTGGTAGTTGAGGCGGAGGACCTGGTGGCCGGCGATGCTGTCCTCGTCGACGGCGTAGTCCTCGGCCCGCCAGTCGCGGGCCAGCAGGGTCCGGCGGGCGGCGGCGGCGTCCCCCCAGGTGCCGTAGAACTTCATCGGGGTGAGCAGCACCGGCTGGAGTCCGCCGGTGAAGACGGCCTCCCAGACGGCGGCCGAGACGCCCGGGGTGTGCTCCGAGCGGTAGTCGTCCAGCGAGATCAGGCCGTCCTCGGCGAGTGCGGCCCGGGCCACCAGGATGTCCCCGCTGACGTGCTCGTACAGGTGCGAGGCGTCGACGTGGACGAAGCGGCAGCTGCCCGCCGGGATCCGGCCGTCGGCCAGCACCGAGGTGGGGGCCTGGACGATCTCGGGCAACTCGGCGTGGAAGGCGAGGTAGTTGGACTCGAAGGCGCTGCGGGTGAGGGTCTTGCGGTAGGACATGGACATCTCGGCGGCGTTCTCCGCGTCGGAGGCCTCGGAGTCGAAGAGGTCGCAGACGGTCAGCCGCTCGCCCGGCCGGAGGTGGTCCCCGAGCAGGACGGCGCTGCGGCCGAGGTAGCTGCCCAGCTCCAGGATGTCCCCGCTGACCCCGGCGGCCGTCTGGGCGGACAGCAGATGGGAGAACGCGGCCCGGTCCAGGCCGAAGAACCAGCCCGGGATGTCGTCCCGCCGGAGCGGGGCGGGGCCGGTGGCTGCGGTCTCTTCACTGGGCACGGCTGCCTCCAGGGGGCGGGCGGGGCGCGGTGGTGGATCACGCCGGCGGAGGGTCGCCGTGGTCGTGAGGCAGGCCATCATAGCCACGCCCGGGCCGCCCCGGGGCGGGTTCGGAGGGCGTGGTTCCGCGCCGGGGCGGGGCCGTTCGACGTGCCGTTCGGGCCGCTGGTCCGCGCCCCTTGGGGCGCCCGGGCGGTTCGGGCGCCACCGGGTCGCGGTGAGGCGCGGTCACGGGGGCACCGGGGCCCCGTGGCGCCCCCACCGCCCTCCAGCCCGGCGATGGTCTCGGCCAGCCAGGCGCGCTCGGCGGCGCCGGAGGCCCGGGCGACCAGCAGCATGCCGCGCCGGAACGGGTTCGGCTCCCGCTCGGCGGTGACCGGTCGGCCGTCCCCGTCGTAGAAGAAGCTGCTCGGCGCCTCCAGGAAGTCCAGTCGGCGCCGGAGCACGGCGGCCTGCCGGTCCGGGTCGGCCAGGTGGTGGAGGAAGGCGGCGAGGGTGAAGAAGCGGATCTGGTCGGTGATCTCGGCCTGTTCGGGGTCGGCCAGTCGCCGCAGCAGCTCCGCCCGGCCCTCCGGGGAGAGTTCCAGGGTCTGGCGCGGTGCGGCGCCGCTGCCGGGTTCGGTGCGGCGGTGCAGCAGGGCGGCCTTCTCCAGCCGGGTGATCGCGGGGTAGAGCGCGCCGTCGCTGACCGGACGGACGTGACCGGCCAGCCCGGTGATCCGGGACTTGAGTTCGTAGCCGTGCAGGGGCTGGTCGTACAGGAAGCCGAGGATCGCGAGGGTCAGCACGGTCGGAGCCCTTTCGTCGGAGTGCGCCCCATGATGCGCCCCGTACCGCGGATGATGCTACCTCTTGTCGAGGTGCCTCGATTCGATGTATATCCATTCGAGGCAGTCACCCGCTCCGGTGCGGGTGGCGCGACGATGGGGGACCCCGTGCGTGAACAGTCCGTCCGGCTGGCCTTGTTGGCCGGACCGGTCTACGCGGAACTGCTGTCCGGAGTGGTCGCCACGGTGATCGGGACGCTCTGGGTGGCCGGGCTCGGCGGGGCCGCCGTCGCCGCCGTCACCCTGGCCGGAACCCTGGAGAACCTGCTGCTCGGACTCGTCCTGGTGGTGTCCTCCGGCGTCAGCGTCCGGCTCGCCCGGGCCCTCGGCGCCGGGGACCGGGACGGGGCCGGGCGGATCACCCGCGCCGCCTGGCGGCTCTGCGCGCTCGGCACCCTCGCCCTCGCCGCCCCCGGCTTCCTGTTCCGGGGCCAGATCGCGGAGGCCTTCCTCGACGGCGAGGCCGCCGTCAGGGCCGCCGAATACCTCACCGTCGCCTTCCCGGCCTTCGGGCTCTTCTTCGCCCAGCGGGTCGCCGACGAACTCTTCAAGGGCGCCGGCGACACCCGCACCCCGATGCGGATCGCGCTGCTCTCCAACGCCCTGCTGCTGGTCCTCGACCCGCTGCTGATCCTCGGCGCCGGCCCGCTGCCCGCCCTCGGCGTGACCGGCGCGGCGCTCGCCCTGACCGTCTCCCGGGCGATCGCCCTCGCCGTCACCCTGCGGCTGCGGCCCCGGGCCGGCGGGCCGGTCCGGGGCGTCGGCCCGGCGGCCGTCGGCATCCTGCGGGCCGGTGCGCCGTTCGGACTGGACTTCACCGCCCGGATGGCTGTCGGCACGGCCCAACTCGCCCTGGTCGCGGGCTTCGGGGTGGCGGCGGTGGCCGGGTACGGCATCGGCTACCGGCTGCTGCTCCTGCTCACCATGGCCTTCTACGCGCTGCGCCAGGCCGCCGCCCTCCGGGCCGCCCACCTCGCCGGGGCCGGCGCGCCCGAGCCGCTGCGCGACCTCCGGCACGCCACCGCCCGGCTCGCCGTCGGGCTGGGCGCCGCGGCGGCGCTGCTGGCGGCGGGCGCGGCCGGCCCGCTCACCGCGCTGTTCACCGACGACCCGGCGGTGGCCGCCCAGGCCACGGGGTTCCTCCACCTGACGGCCCTCTACCTGCTGCCGTACGCCCCGGCGGTCGCCCTCGGCGGCTACCACCAGGCGACCGGGGCCGGGCGGGCGTTGGTGGTGTCGGCGGTGTGCGGGCTCGGTGGGCAGTTGGGGGCGGCGGTGGTGCTGTCGCACTGGTGGGGGGTGGACGGGGTGTGGGTCGGCCAGGGGGTCGGTGCGGTGGTGCAGTTGGTGCTGTTGGTGGTGCTCACCCGGCGTGGGGACGGTGGCGGAGGGGATCCGGGGCTGGGCGTGGCGCGGGCCCGGGTGGCGGGCCTCCGGGGCAGGTAGGCGGTCCGGTGGTCGGGAGGGGGCCCGGCCACCGGACCCGGGGTGCGGGGTTCGGGACGTCGGGCTCAGGACGTCGGCGTGGTCGCGCTCCGCAGGCGCTCGGCGAAGGCGTGGGCGGCCGCGAGGTCGCGGCTGTCGGGGCGGTGCTTGTTGATCCCGCCGACCAGGCGGAACGGGAGCCAGGTGTCGTGGCCGCGGGCCGTGAAGCCGTCGACGATCCGGAAGCCCTTCGCCGCCAGGGCGCGCTCCGCCGGCCGGGTGAAGGGGCGGAAGCCGGGTTCGGGCAGGCCGCTGGTGGCGAACACGAAGGCCCGGCAGGGGTGTTCGGCGGACGGGGCGGCGGACGGAACGGCGCTCACGAAGCGCCGCAGGCGCGGGTGGAGGCGGCCGGTGAAGACGCCCGAGCCGAACCCGACCAGGTCGTAGCCGGTGAGATCGGCCGGGTCCAGCTCCTCCGGTGCGACCACCGGCGCGGCCAGCGGCCGGGCGATCGCCTCGGCGATCCGGCGGGTGTTGCCGTGGGACACCGAGACACACACGATGACGGCCTTCATGGTGAGGACGCTCCCTTCGTTCTTCGTCGTGCAGGTACCGGATGGACCGGGCAGCGCGGCGGAACGTGACATCGGGGGTCGTGACATCGGGGGTCGTGGCATCGCGGGTCGTGCGCCGCCGAGCGGCGCGCGGCCCGGGCCCCGTGCGCCGCTGATCCCCGCGAGCCGTCCCGAGCCGCCGTGCGCCGTTGCGGAACGCGAGTCCCCCGGTACGGCGCACCACGGTGCGCCGCCGGCTCCGGGAACACCGCACGGCACGTCCGAACCACGGGCCCTCCCCTTTCACCCCCGATATCCTCCGTCGCATTTCCGCACAGCCGTCCCGAGCGTCATTGTGGCCACTCTGCGGTGTCGGTGAAAATCTGGTTCCGGCCCGTCGGGATCCGACGGCCACGGTTTCGGCCAACCAATTCACAGGCGTCATCAGGCGTTCCGTCCGTGGTCGGGAGCCACACCAGGGATTTCGTCGGTCCGTTTCCCATGAGAATTGCTTTCCGTTCAATCGGAAGGGGTTGCGAGCGGGTGATCCGCCGTGAAGACTGTTCCGCGTTCGTCTTTCGAACGTTCGGTCCGTCAAGGATTGCGCTGTCTCCCGGGGCCGTTGCGGAGAGGGTTCCGCACGGTGGCCGCGGGGGAGGGGCGCAGGGGGGATTGCGATGCCGGGTGGGGCGACCCTGCGGGGTGCGGGCCGACGGGCCCGCAGGCCGGAGTGTCCGGGGTGCCAGTCCGGTCCCGTCGGCCCGGGCCGGGTATTCGGCCGCGCGGGGCTTTCCGCGTAGCGGGAAAAACGGGTCGTATTCGTGCCGTCCGGCCGCCGCGCGCCGTCGTGGCCCGGAGCGCCCCGTGTGCGCCGTCGTCGCGCCGTGCCGCGCCGGGAGGCGCCTCCATTCCCGTTCGTGTCGGGCCGGTTGCTGCCGGACGGCGTTCGGTCGATCGCGTTGTGCGCGCGGTACTTCGCGCTGCGCTGCGCCGCCGGCCGTGAATCCGGCAGAGCGTTCCTCGGCAATCCGGAATTCCTTCACGGGCGCGCCGTCGCGTCCGCACCCGAGAACCAGTCAACGGGAGCCACCGCCCATGCCGTACCCCGTTTCCGCGCCGGTCCGCGAGCGCGTTCCGCAGCTGCTGCGGCGCGAGTTGCAGCACCGGCTCGACACGCTCGCGCGCCGCCACCGGGTGCCCGGGGCCCAACTGGTCCTGGACACCGGGGCGGAGGTCGTCGCCCTGCACACCGGCGTGGCCGACGCCGCCACCGGCGCGCCGCTCACCGGGGACACCGCCGTACCGGTCGGGTCGCTCACCAAGCCGTACACCGCGGCCCTGGTGGTGCTGCTCGCCGACGACGGGGACCTCGACCTCGACGACCGGGCCGCCGCGCACCTCCCCGAGTTCCGCCCGCTCCGCGAGGTGACGATCCGTCAACTCCTCGGCCACACCGGCGGACTGCCCACCGGGCCGGACTCCGACACGGCCGCCCGGAGCACCGCGGCGCACTACCTGGCCGCGGTCTGCACCGCCCGGGACGCGCTGTTCCCGCCCGGGACGGGCTTCTCCTACTCCAACGCCGGCTACGTCGCCGCCGGGCGCCTGGTGGAGACGGTGACCGGGATGCCCTGGCCGGAGGCCGTCGCGACCCTGCTGCTGGAACCGCTGGACACCGTGCCCGCCTTCCTCGGTCCGCTGCCGGCCGGCCCGGCCGCGGCGGGGCGCCCGCTCGCCGCCGGGCACGCCTTCAACGCCGCGACCGGCCGGGTCCGGCCGGTCCGGCAGAACCTGGCCCCGGTGGAGGCGCCCGCCGGGGCGCTGCTGCTGAGCGCCGCCGACCTGGCCGCCTTCGGCGCCGCCGCGATCGGCCGGGCCAAGGCACTGCCCGCGGACGTCGCCGACGAACTGCGCCGCCCCCAGCCCGGGGCCCGCCCGGGCGCGCTCGCGGACGGCTGGGGCGCGGGCCTGGCGCTCTACCGGCAGGACGGGCGGCTCTGGTGCGGCCACGACGGCAACGCCATGGGCACCTCCTGCCACCTGCGGGCCGAACCGGACGGCGGGACGGTGGTCGCCTTCACCGGCAACGCGGGCAGCGCCACCGCACTGTGGCGGGAACTCGCGGCAGAACTGGCCGAGTTGACCGGAATCGCGGTGCCCGCCGCGATCGCCCCGGTGGCCGCGGGGGAGCAGGAGCCCCGGGGTGTCCCGGCCGAACTGCCGGAGTGCGCGGGCGACTACCGCAACGGCGGGATCCGGTACCGCGTCGAGGCGGCGCACGACGGAGGGCTCACCCTCTCCGTGGACGGCGACCTGCCGCTCCCGCTGCGCTGCTACGCCGACCTGCGCTACGACCTGATCGCGCCCGACACCGGCCGGCCCGAGCCGGGCGGGTGGTTCCACCGCGACCCGGCCACCGGGGTGGTCGACCTGGTGCAGGTGTCCGGGCGCACCGCGCGGCGGACCGGGCCCGCCTGAGCCGCCGCAGGCGGCGCCTGCCGTCGCACCGCCGCCGTACCACCGTCGTACCGCCGTGCACCCCCACGCTCGTGCACTGCCGCCACACCGTTCCCGCAGCACCGAGGGCCGGCCTCCGCCCGGGTGCCCGCGCAGCCTCCTCCCCGTCCGGAAGGACCTCCCGCCATGGCCGAGTGGCCCGCCCAGCCCGTGCGTCCGTCCGCCCCGCCCTCGGCCCGCGACACCGCCGGGGCGCCGGACGGCGTCACCGACCCGCGCCCGGCGGGCCGTACCCTCGACGGGCTGTTCGCCGCCCGGGTGGCCGAGGCGCCGCACGCCCCGGCGCTGACCGACGGCTCGCGCACCTGGAGCTACCGGGAGCTGTCCGACCGGGTCGACCGGCTGGCCCGCGCGCTGAGACGGCGCGGCGCGGGCACGGACCGCACGGTGGCGCTGGTCCTGCCGCGCTCGATGGAACTGGTCGCCGCCGAGCTGGCCGTCGCCCGCTCCGGCGCCGCCTTCCTGCCGGTGGACCCGGACTACCCGGCCGAGCGGCGGGCGCTGATGCTCGCCGACGCCGCGCCCGCCGTGGTGCTGGACGACCCGGACCGGGTCGCCGCGGCGCTGGAGGCGGAAACAGAAGGAGCCGTGGAAGCCGAAGCCGGAGCCGCAGCCGCCGGGCCCGGCACCGACCACGCGGCGTACGTCATCTACACCTCGGGCTCCACCGGGACCCCCAAGGGCGTGGTGGTCACCCACCGGGGCATCGCCGGGTTCACCGCCGCGGCCGTCGAGCGCTACGCGGTGCGCCCCGGCGACCGGGTGCTGCAGTTCTCCTCGCCCAGCTTCGACGCCTCCGTGCTGGAACTGTTCATCTCCGTCCTGGCCGGTGCCACCCTGGTCGTCCCGCCGGACGGCCCCTGGCTGGGCGCGGAGCTCGCCGCGGTGCTGGACGAGCACCGGATCACCCACGCGCTCGTCCCGCCCGCCGCGCTGGCCACCGTGCCCGCCGGGGCCGGGCGCCACCTGCGCACCCTGATCGTCGGCGCCGAGGCCTGCCCCGCCGAGCTGGTCGACCGCTGGGCACCCGGCCGCCGCATGATCAACTCCTACGGCCCGACCGAGGCCACCATCGTCGCCACCTGGACCGGACCGCTCGCCGCCGGCAGCGGCACCCCGAGTATCGGCGCGGCGCTGCCGCACGCCCGGGCGTACGTGCTCGACGAACGGATGCGCCCCCGGCCGGCCGGCACCGACGGCGAGCTGTACCTCGGCGGCGAGGGCGTGGCCCGCGGCTACCTGGGCCGCCCCGGCCTGACCGCCGCGCGTTTCCTGCCCGACCCCTTCGGGCCGCCCGGCGCCCGGCTCTACCGCACCGGCGACCGCGCCCGGTGGACCGCCGACGGACAGCTGGAGTTCCTCGGCCGGCTCGACCGGCAGGTGAAGGTCCGCGGCTTCCGGATCGAACCGGGCGAGATCGAGGCCGCGCTGCGCGCCCACCCGGCCGTCGACCAGGCCGTCGTGGTGGTCCGGGAGGACGAGCCGGGCCGGACCCGGCTGGTCGGCTACGCCACCCCCGCCGACCCGCAGCACGCCCCCGACCCGGCCGGCCTGCGGTCCGCCCTGGCCGCGGCCCTGCCGGCCCACCTGGTGCCCTCCGCCGTGGTCGTCCTGCCCGCCCTGCCGCTCACCCCGCAGCTCAAGGTCGACCAGCGCGCCCTGCCCGCCCCCGCCCGCCCCGACACCGCCGAACCGCTCGCCCCGCGCACCGGCCGGGAACGCGCCCTCGCCGCCATCTGGGCGGAGGCCCTCGGCCTCGACGCGGTCGGCGTCGGCGAGGACTTCTTCGAGCTGGGCGGCGACTCGATCCTCGCCGCCCGCACCCTGGCCCGGATCGCCGAGCGGCTCGGCGCCCGGCTCACCCTCCGGGACGTCTTCACCGCCCGCACCGTCGCCGCCCTGGCCCGGCTGCTGGACGACCGGCCGGCGGACGCGGCGCCGGAGCCGATCCCGCCCGCCCCGCGCGGCGGTCCGCTGCCCGCCTCCAGCGCCCAGCGCCGGCTCTGGTTCCTCGACGACCTCGACGCCGGCGGCACCGAGTACAACACCGGCGCGGCGCTGCGGCTGCGCGGGGTGCCCGACGTCGAGGCGCTGCGCCGCGCCCTGCACCGGCTGGCCGGCCGCCACGACGCGCTGCGCACCACCTTCGCCACCCTCGACGGCCGGCTCGTCCAGCACGTCGCCGGGACGGCCGAACTGCCGCTGCGCACCGCCGACCTGGCCGCGCTGCCCGCCGAGGAGCGCACGGCGGCCGCCGAACGGCTGCTGACCGAGGAGCTCGGCCGCCCGTACGACCTGGCGCAGGGACCGCTCACCCGGGCGCTGCTGGTCCGGCTCGCCGCCGAGGACCACCTGCTGCTGCTCGGCCAGCACCACATCGTCACCGACGGCCGCTCGGTCGCCGTGCTCACCCGCGACCTCGCCGCGCTCTACCGGGCCGAGGCCACCGGCGCACCGGACGGGCTGCCCGAACCCGCCCTCCAGTACCCCGACTTCGCGCACTGGGAGCAGCACCGCCGGGGCACGGACCCAACCGCCGACCTCGCCCACTGGAAGCGCTGCCTGGCGGACCTCCAGCCGCTCCAACTGCCCACCGACCGGCCCCGGCCCGCGCTGCGCGGCACCGCCGGGGCGGCGCACCGCCACCACCTCCCGGCCGAACTGGTGGCCCGGCTGCGGAACCTCGCGACGGGCCGCGGCACCACCCTGTTCACCCTGTTCGCCGGGGCGTCCGCGCTGCTGTTCTCGCGCTACTCCGGCCAACGGGACGTCGCCTTCGGCACCGTCACCACCGGGCGCGACCGGCGGGAGCTGGAGGACGTCACCGGCTTCTTCGTCAACACCGTGGTGCTGCGCGCCGACGTGGACGGCAAGGCCACCGTCGACCGGTACGTGGAGGACCTGCGCGCCGTGCTGCTGGACGCCTTCGCGCACGCCGCCGCGCCGTTCGACCGGGTGGTCGAGGAACTCGCCCCGCCCCGGGACCCGAGCCGGACCCCGCTGGTGCAGGTGCTGGTCGTCCAGCAGAGCCCCACCGCCCCGGCCACCGCCGGCGGCCTGCACTTCGCCGACCACCCGCTGCCCCGCCCGGCCGCCCGGTTCGACCTGGTGCTGGAGTTCACCCCCGACGGGGCCGGCGGCTGCACGCTGACCGTCGAGTACAGCACCGACCTGTACGACGGGCGCACGGTGGCCCGGATGAGCCGGCACCTGCACCGCCTGCTGGCCGGCATGGCGGACGGTCCGCAGCGCGTCCTCGACGAACTGCCGATGCTCTCCGAGGAGGAGCAGCGCACCCTGCTCGACTCCTGGAACCCGCCGGCCACCGGCCGGGCCGGGGCGCCGGGCGCCGTCCTGCCCGCCCTGTTCGAGGCGAGGGCCGCCGAGGCCCCCGGGCGGACCGCCGTGGTGCACGGACCGGTGCGGCTGGACTACGCGGAGGTGAACCGGCGCGCCAACCGGCTCGCCCGGCTGCTGGTCTCCCGGGGCGCGGGCCCGGAGCGGCTGGTCGCGCTCTGCCTGCCGCGCTCGGCGGAACTGCCGGCGGCGGTGTGGGCGGTGCTGAAATCCGGTGCGGCGTACCTGCCGGTGGACCCGGCGTACCCGGCCGAGCGGATCCGGCTGCTGCTGGCGGACGCCCGGCCCGCGCTGGTCCTCGCCACCCGGGAGACGGCGGCCGCGCTGCCCGGGGGGTGCCCGGTGCTGCTGCTGGAGGACTGCGCCGCCGCTCCCGGGGCCGACGCCTCAGGGGTTGACGCCTCAGGGGCCGACACCTCAGGATCCGACACCTCAGGGGTTGACGCCGACCTGACCGACGCCGACCGGCTCGGCCCGCTGCTGCCGGACCACCCCGCGTACGTCATCCACACCTCCGGCTCGACCGGCCGCCCCAAGGGCGTCGTGGTCACCCACCGCAGCGTCGCCGCGCTCGCGGACTGGGCGGCGGAGCGGTTCGGGGCCGACGGGCTGGCGCACGTGGTCGCCGCGACCTCGCTCAGCTTCGACGTTTCGGTCTTCGAACTGCTCTGCCCGCTGCTGGTGGGCGGGTCCGTCGAGGTGGTCGCGGACCTCACCGTCCTCGCCGAGGCCGGAGCCGAGGCCGGAGCCGAGGCCGGAGCCGAGGCCGAGGCCGACGCCGGGGGCCCGCGCCCGGTCGGCCTGCTCAGCGGCGTGCCCTCGGCGCTCTCCCGGCTGATCGCCGGGGGCACCGCCCCGGTCGCCCCGGACACCGTGGTGCTGGCCGGCGAGGCGCTCTCCGCCCGCGCGGTGCGCGACCTGCGGCGGGCCCTGCCCGGCAGCGCCGTCGCCAACCTCTACGGCCCCACCGAGGCCACCGTCTACGCCACCGCCTGGTTCGCCGGTGACCGGCTGCCGGACCGGGCGCCGCCGATCGGCCGCCCGCTGGGACTGACCAGGGCGTACGTCCTGGACGCCGGGCTGCGCCCGCAACCCCCGGGAGTGGTCGGCGAGTTGTACCTCGGCGGGGGCGGCCTGGCCCGCGGCTACCTGGGGCGCGGCGGGCTGACCGCGGCCCGCTTCGTGGCCGACCCGTACGGCGGGCCCGGGACGCGGATGTACCGCACCGGGGACCTGGTGCGGTGGAACGCCGACGGGGACCTGGAGTACCTCGGCCGGATCGACCAGCAGGTCAAGGTCCGCGGCTTCCGGATCGAACTGGGCGAGGTGGAGGAGGCGCTGCGGCGCTGCCCCGGCGTGGTCGAGGCGGCCGCCGCCGTCGCGGAGAGCGGCGGCCACCGGCGCCTGGTCGGCTACGTGGTGCCGGGCCCGGCGGGCGGGGTGGAGCCCGAGGCGGTGCGGCGCGCGCTCGCGCTGACCCTGCCGGACCACCTGGTGCCCGCGGTCGTCGTCCTGCTGCCCGCCCTGCCGCTCAACCCCAACGGGAAGCTCGACCGCGGCCGGCTGCCCGACCCGGGGCCGCTCGCCCGGACCGTCCGCCACGTCGCCCCCCGCACCCCCGCCGAGCAGGCGCTCGCCGCCATCTGGACGGACGTGCTGCGGCTGGAGCGGGTCGGCGCGGACGACAACTTCTTCGACCTCGGCGGCGATTCCATCCTCGGCATCCAGGTGGTCGCCCGGGCCCGGCAGGAGGGCCTGCCGCTGACCTCCCGGGACCTCTACCGGCACCAGACCGTCGCCGCGCTGGCCCGCTGCGCGGACGCGGCCGAACGGCCCGCCGCCGTCGCCCCGGTGGCCGCCACCGGGACGGCGGTGCCGACCCCGATCCAGCGCTGGTGGCTGGAACGTTCCGCCGGCCGGGCCGGGCACTTCAACCAGGCGCTGTCACTGCTGCTGCCCGCGGAGGTGGATCCGGCGGCGCTGGAGGAGGCGCTGAACGACCTGGTCGCGCACCACGACGCCCTGCGGTCCTCGTTCGTGACGGCCGGTGGGGCGGATGCCGCGCACTGGCGGGTCGAGGAGCGCACGCCCCGGCTACGGCTGGGCCGGCACGCCGGGCCGGACGGTGACACCCCCCACTTCGGTCCGTTCGCGCTGCACGGCGCCGGGCACCGCCCGCTGCTGCGCGCCGTACTGCACGACCGGGGCGCCGGGCGGCCGCCCGTGCTGCACCTCGCCGTCCACCACCTGGTGGTCGACGGGGTGTCCTGGCGGGTGCTGCTGGAGGACCTCGACACCGCCTACCGGGCCCGCCGCGCGGGCCGGGACGGCGCGGCCGCCCTGCCGCCGAAGTCCACCCCGCTGCGGCAGTGGGCCGAGCGGTTGGCCGGGTTCGCCGCCGCAGGAGGCTTCGAGGACGAGACGGAGTATTGGGCGCACGCCCTCCCCTCGCCGTCCGCGCACGGCCAGGACCCCGAGCCCTTCCCGGCCGAGGACCGGACGGCCCCCGACGACTACGCCTCGGCCCGCTCGGTGACCGTACGGCTCGACCCCGCCGCCACCGCCGCCCTGCTGCGCACCCTGCCCGAGACCTACCGCACCCGGGCCAACGACGTGCTGCTGTCCGCCCTCGGGCGGGCGCTGCGCGGGGCGGGCGGGCCGGCGCAGGTGCTGGTGGACGTGGAGGGGCACGGGCGCGAGGAGCTCTTCGCCGAGCTCGAACTCGGCCGCACCGTCGGCTGGTTCACCACCCGGCACCCGGTCGCGCTGGCCGTGCCGTCCGAGGCCGGCTGGGACGCCGTGCTCAAGCAGGTCAAGGAGCAGCTGCGGGCCGTCCCCCGGCGCGGGCTCGGCTTCGACGCCCTGCGCCACCTGGGCCGCCCCGGCACGGCACCGGCCGCGCCCACCGCCCGGATCAGCTTCAACTACCTGGGCCGGATGGATGTTTCGGGCGGAGGTGGCAGCGGTGACGACCGTGCGGACGACGGGGCCGGGCTGCTGCGCGGCACCTTCCGCCCGCTGGAGCTGGACGCCGACCCGGGGGTCGAGCGCCCGCACCCCCTGGAGATCGTCGGCCGACTCGTCGACGAGGCGCTGGAGTTCACCTTCCACTACGCCGAACCCCGGCACCGGCGGGCCACCGTCGAGGCGCTCGCCCGGCGCTATGCCGAGGAGCTCGCCGACCTCGCCCGCTTCGCGGTCAGCCCCGGCGCCGCCGGGCGGACCCCGTCCGACTTCCCGCTGGCCCGGCTCGACCAGGCGGCCGTGGACCGGATCACCGGCGAGGACCCGGGTGCGGTCGCGGACGTCCTCCCGCTGACGCCCACCCAGGCCGGCATGCTCTTCCACGACCTCGCGGACGACGGCGGCGGCGCCTACTTCCAGCAGCTGGACTTCGTCCTGGACGGCGTGCCCGACCCCGGCCGGCTGGCCGCGGCCTGGCAGTGGGTCTCCGACCGGACCGAGGTGCTGCGCGCCCGGGTCCGCTGGCAGGACGTCCCCGAGCCGCTGCTGGTGGTGCACCGCCGGGCGGAGCTGCCGGTCACCGAACTGGACTGGCGCGAGGTCCCCGAGCCCGAGCGCGCCACGCGGCTGGCCGACCTGCTGGACCGCGACCGGGCCCGCGGCCTCGACCTCGACCGGGCCCCGCTCCAGCGGCTGGCGCTGATCAGGCTCGGTGAGGACCGGGTGCGGGTGCTGTGGTCCTTCCACCACCTGGTGCTGGACGGCTGGAGCCTGTTCCAGGTGCTCACGGACGTCTTCGCGGCCCACGCCGCCCTGGCCCGGTCCGGCCCGGAGGGAGGCGCACCGTTCGGCACCGTCCCGCCCGGCACCGTCCCCGACCGCCGCCCCTACCGTGACTACCTCGCCTGGCTGGCCGGGCGCGACACCGCCGAGGCGGAGCGGCACTGGCGCACCCGGCTGGCCGGGGTCACCGAGCCGACCCCGCTGCCCTACGACCGCGAGCCGCGCGGCAGCCACCGCGCCGAGTCCAGCCGGGCCCTGCCGTTCACCCTGCCCGCCGCCGCGACCCGGGCCCTGGAGGAGCTGGCCCGCGGCGCCGGCCTGACCCTGAACACCCTGGTCCAGGGCGCCTGGGCGATCCTGCTCGGCCGCGGCGCGCACCGCGGCGACGTGCTGTTCGGCACCACCTCCTCGGGCCGCCCGCCCGAGCTGCCCGGGGTGGAGTCGATGACCGGGCTGTTCATCACCACCCTGCCCACCCGGACCGCGGTGCCCGCCGACGGCACCCTGCTGGACTGGCTGCGCGGGCTCCAGCGGGAGCAGAGCGAGGACCGCCGGCACGGCTTCCTGCCGCTCACCCGGCTCCGGGCGGCCACCGGACTCCCCGAGCAGGCCGCCCTGTTCGACAGCATCGTGGTCTTCGAGAACTACCCGGTCGACGACGGCGCGGCGGCCGCCCACGGCCTGCGGCTGCGCGAGCTGGACGGGATCGAGACCACCAACTACCCGCTCGCCCTGCTGGCCCACCCGGGGCCGGAGCTGTCCCTGCGGCTGTGCTACGACCCGCGGCTGTTCGACCCCGGCACGATCCGGCGCACCGCCCGGCAGCTCACCGCCCTGCTGACCGCGCTGCCCGAGGGCGCCGACCGCCCGCCCGCGCGGATCCCGCTGCTGTCCGCGGGGGAGCGCCGGAAGGTCCTGGTCGACTGGAACGCCACCGCGGTCGAGCGGCCGGAGCGGGACGTCGCCGAGCTGTTCGCCGAGCAGGTGCGGCGGTCGCCCGGGGCGGTCGCCCTGGAAGCGGGCGAGGAGCGCCTGAGCTACCGCGAACTCGACGCCCGCGCGGCCGCCCTGGCCGCCCGGCTGGCGGCGCTCGGGGTCGGCCCGGAGCGTCCGGTCGGGGTCCTGATGGATCGTTCCGTCGCCCTGGTCGTCGCCCAGCTGGCGTTGGTCCGCACCGGCGGGGTGTACGTCCCGCTGGACGGCCGGGCCCCGCGCGAGCGGCTGCACGGGATGCTCACCGCGGCCGGTGCGGACCTGCTGCTCACCGACGCCGACCGGGCCGGCACCGCGGCCGGACTGCGCCCGGACGAGCGGGTGCTGCTGGTCGACGGCGGCCCGGCCGGCCCGGAGCCGGAGCGCTTCGAGCCGGCGCCCGTCCACCCCGACCACCTCCAGTACCTGATGTTCACCTCCGGCTCCACCGGCACCCCCAAGGGCGTCGCCGTGCGCCGCCGGGACGTCGCCGCGCTCGCCCTGGACGGCGCCTTCGCCGGGCACGACCGGGTGCTGGTGCACTCCCCGCACGCCTTCGACGCCTCCACCTACGAGCTGTGGGTGCCGCTGCTGCGCGGCGGCACCGCCGTCCTGGCCCCGCCCGGGGACGTGGACGCCGCCGTGGTCCGCCGCGCCGTCACCGAACAGGGCGTGCGCTGCCTGTTCCTGACCATCGGCCTGTTCCGGGTGCTCGCCCAGGAGGACCCGGGCTGCCTGCGCGGCGCCCGCGAGGTGTGGACCGGCGGCGAGGCGGTGCCGGGCGCCGTGGTGCGCCGGGTGCTGGAGGCCTGCCCCGGACTCACCGTGGTCGACGTCTACGGCCCGACCGAGACCACCACCTTCGCCACCCGCCGGGCCTTCCGCACCGGCGACCCGCTGCCCGCCGTGCTGCCGATCGGCCGCCCGCTGGACAACACCCGGGCGTACGTCCTGGACGGCGCGCTCCAGCCACAACCCCCGGGCACCACCGGCGAGTTGTACCTGGCCGGGGCCGGCCTCGCCCGGGGCTACACCGGGCGGCCGGGGGAGACCGCCGCCCGCTACCTCGCCGACCCGTACGGCCCGCCCGGCGGCCGGATGTACCGCACCGGGGACACCGTGCGCTGGAGCGAGGACGGCGACCTGGAGTTCGTCGGCCGCGCGGACGACCAGATCAAGATCCGCGGGTTCCGGATCGAACCCGCCGAGATCGAGGCCCGGCTGACCGCCCACCCGGCCGTCGCCGAGGCCGTGGTCGGCCTGCACCAGGACGGCAGCGGGCGCAAGCGGCTGGTCGCCCACCTGGTGCTCACCGAGAGCGCCGAGAGCGCCGAGAGCGCCGAGCATGCCGATACCGCCGATACCGCCGCGAACGCCGAACCCCCCACCGCCGCCGCCCTGCGCGCCCACCTGGCCGCCGAGCTGCCCGACTACATGCTGCCCACCGCCTTCGTCACGGTCCCCGCACTCCCGCTGACCGCCAACGGCAAGGTCGACCGCCGCCGGCTGCCCGCCCCCGACCGCGCCCCGGCCGGCGGCGCCGCCCACCGCGCCCCGCGCACCGACGCCGAACGCGCCCTGGCCGGGATCTGGGCGGAGCTGCTCGGGGTCGAGCGGGTCGGCCTCGACGACGACTTCTTCCTGCTCGGCGGCGACTCCATCCTCAGCATCCAGGTGGTCTCCCGCGCCCGCGCCGCCGGCCTCGCGCTCTCCCCGCGCGACCTCTTCCGGCACCCCACCGTCGCCGCGCTGGCCGCGGCCGCCGGCACCACCGTGACCGTGGTCGGCACCGAACCGGTCGGCGGCGAGGTCGGCCTGACCCCCATCCAGCACTGGTTCCTCGACGCCGCCCCGGCCGAGGCCCACCACTTCAACCAGTCCGTGGTGGTGGAGACGCCCGGCACGGTCGACCAGGACGCCCTGCGCCGTGCCCTGGCCGCCCTCCGGGCGCACCACGACGCCCTGCGCTGC
Source organism: Kitasatospora sp. NPDC059146 (assembly GCF_042786665.1). Taxonomy (NCBI): domain Bacteria; kingdom Bacillati; phylum Actinomycetota; class Actinomycetes; order Kitasatosporales; family Streptomycetaceae; genus Kitasatospora; species Kitasatospora sp. NPDC059146. The sequence goes on from NZ_JBHZCY010000009.1 coordinate 103,574, forward strand.
CGCTTCACCCCCGGCCCGGACGGCACCTGGCAGCAGCACTGCGAACCCGCCGACACCACCGCCCCCGAGCTGCTGACGGTCCACCACCGGGACGAGGAGGCGGCCGTGACCGCGGCCGCCCAGGCCGGCTTCCGGCTGGACACCGGCCCGCTGCTCACCGCCCGGCTGTTCCGGCCCGGCACCGCCGGCCCGGCCCGGCTGCTGCTCGTCGTCCACCACCTGGTGGTCGACGGCGTCTCCTGGCGGGTGCTGCTGGAGGACCTGGAGACCGCCTACCGGCAGGCCGTCGAGGGCCGCCCGCTGCGGCTGCCCGCCCGCACCACCTCCGTCCGGGAGTGGGCCCGCCTGCTGCGCGCCCGCGCCGAGTCCGGCGGCTTCGCCGGGCAGCGCGCCCACTGGGCCGAGGCCGCCCGGGCGTGCGCCGCCCCGCTGCCGGTGGGCGGCGAGGGCGCCGACACCGCCGCCGAACTGCGCTCGGTGACCGTCCGGTTGGACCGCGAACGCACCGACCGGCTGCTGCGCCAGGTGCCCGCCGTCTACCGCACCCGGATCGACGACGTGCTGCTCACCGCGCTCGGCCGGGTGCTGGCGGACTGGACCGGGCGGCGCACGGTGGCGATCGGCCTGGAGGGCCACGGCCGGGAGGACGGCCTGTTCGAGGGCGTCGACCTGTCCCGTACGGTCGGCTGGTTCACCTCGCTGTACCCCGTCGCCCTGGACGTCCCCGACGCCCCCGGCGGGGACTGGGGCGCCGCGCTCAAGTCCGTCAAGGAGCAGCTGCGCGCGGTGCCGGACCACGGCCTCGGCTACGGCGCGCTGCGCCACCTGGCGCCCGACGGCGGACTCGCCGACGCCCCCGCGCCCGGCATCAGCTTCAACTACCTCGGCCGCTTCGACTGGTCCGCCGAGGGCGCCGCCCTGGTGCGCGCCGTCCCCGGCGGCCTGGGCGGTTCGGAGGCGCCCGGCACCGAGCGGCCCCACCTGCTGGACGTGGTCGCCCGGGTCGAGGGCGAGGAGCTGGAGATCGCCTGGTACTACGGCGCCGGCCGGCACCGCGCGGACACCGTCACCGCCCTGGCCGAGGCGATGCTGCGCGCGCTGGAGGGGATCCTCGCGCACTGCGCCGAACCGGGCGCCGGCGGGCGCACCCCCGCCGACTTCCCGCTGGCCCGGCTGGACCAGGCGGCGGTGGACCGGATCGTCGGGGACGGGCGCGAGGTCGCCGACGTCCTCCCGCTGACGCCGATGCAGGCGGGCATGCTGTTCCACAGCCTGCTGGAGCCGGCCGGGCGCACCTACGTCAACCAGGTGCAGCTGGTGCTCACCGGGGTCACCGACCCGGGGGCGCTCGCCGAGGCCTGGCAGCGGACCGCGGACGCCAACCCGGTGCTGCGCACCCGGCTCAGCTGGCAGGACACCGCCGAGCCGGTCCAGGTCGTGCGGCGGCGGGCGGCCCTGCCGATCGCCCACCACGACTGGTCGGACCGGCCCGCCGAGCGGGTCGCCCGGGACACCGCCCGGCTGCTCGCCGCCGACCGGGAGGCCGGGATCGACCTGGCCACCGGGCCGCTGCTGCGGCTCTCCCTGGTCCGGCTGGGCGCCGACCGGGTGCGGGTGGTGTGGACCTTCCACCACGTGCTGCTCGACGGCTGGAGCGCGGCCCAGGTCTTCGACGAGGTCTGCGAGCGCTACGCCGCGCTGACCGAGGGCCGGCCGCCGCAGCTCGTCGAACGCGCCCCCTTCGCCGACCACCTGCGCTGGCTCGCCGCCCAGGACGGGGCGCGGGCCGAACGGTACTGGCGCGACACCCTGGCCGGCTTCCCCGCGCCCACCGAACTGCCCCGGGACCGGCGCCCCGCCGGGGCCCACCGGGCGAGCTCCGGTGCCAAGGTGCGGATCGGCCTCGGCGCCGAACTCTCCGAGCGGCTGCGCGACACCGCCCGGCAGGCCGGGCTGACCGTCAACACCGTCCTCCAGGGCGCCTGGGCGCTGCTGCTCTCCCGCTACGGCGGCGGGGACGACGTGGTGTTCGGCACCGTCGTCTCCGGGCGGCCCGCCGAACTCCCCGGCGTCACCTCGATGGTGGGGCTGTTCATCAACGCGCTGCCGACCCGGGCGCGGATCGACGAGCGCCGCCCGCTGCGGGAGTGGCTGCACGCGCTGCAGGGCGCCCAGTCGGAGGCCCGCCGGTACGACTCCGTCTCGCTGGCGCAGCTCCAGAACTGGAGCGAACTGCCCGGCGGGACAGCCCTGTTCGAGAGCATCGTGGTCTTCGAGAACTACCCCTTCGACGCCGGTGCGCTGAGCCGGCACGGCCTGGCGGTGGAGACCGAGAGCGTCCAGGAGCCGACCAGCTACCCGCTCAGCGTGGTGGTCGCCCCCGGCGATTCGGTCGTGATCGACCTCGACCACGACCCGGCCGCCTTCGACACCGCGACCGTCGAGGGCCTCGGGGCGAGCCTGCGCACGCTGCTGGCCGGGTTGGCGGCGGGCCTCGACCGGACCGCCGCCGAACTGCCCCTGCTGGCACCGGAGTCGGGCCGCGAGCTGGTCCGACGCCTCGGCGGCGCGGTGGTCGAGCCACCGGAGCGCACCCTGCCCGAGGCCTTCGCCCGGCAGGCCGCCCGCACCCCCGACGCCCCGGCCGTCCGCTCCGGCGGCACCGTGCTGAGCTACCGGGAGCTGGACGAGCGCTCCAACCGGCTGGCCCGGCTGCTGATCGCGGCCGGGGCCGGCCCCGAGCGCTTCGTCGCGCTCGCGCTGCCCCGCACCGCGGAGCTGGTGGTGGCCCTGCTGGCGGTGCTCAAGAGCGGCGCCGGCTACCTCCCGGTCGACCCCGGGTACCCGGCCGAGCGGATCGCGTACCTGTTCGAGGACGTCCGGCCCGAGGCCGTGATCACCGACTCCGGCGCCGGGCGGCGCCTCCCCGCGGGCGGGTTCACCCGGATCCTGCTCGACGACCCGGACTGCGCCACCCGGCTCGCCGCCGCGCCCGCCGAGGCGCTGGACGTGCAGGAACGATCCGCCCCGCTGCTGCCCGGGCACCCGGCCTACGTCATCCACACCTCCGGCTCCACCGGCCGCCCCAAGGGCGTGGTGGTCGCCCAGGCCTCCGTGCTGGCCCTGACCGACTGGGCGGCAAGGGAGTTCACCGGCCGCGGCCTGGACCACGTGCTGGCCGCCACCTCGCTCAACTTCGACGTCTCGGTGTTCGAGATCTTCTCGCCGCTGCTCGCCGGCGGCTGCGTGGAGCTCGTCCGGGACCTCCTCGCCCTCACCGAGGGCTCCGGGCCCCGGCGGGCCGGGCTGGTCAGCGCGGTGCCCTCCGCCCTCGGCGGACTGCTGGCCGGGAACGCCGTCCGCCTCACCGCCGACACCGTGGTGCTGGCCGGCGAGGCGCTGCCCGCCCGCACCGTACGCCTGGTCCGGGAGGCCGTCCCCGGCTGCCGGGTCCTCAACGTCTACGGCCCCACCGAGGTCACCGTCTACGCCACCGCCGCCGTCTGCGACCCCGCCGACCCGGCCGACCCCGCTCGTCCCGCCGATCCCGCCGACCCCGACCGCGACCCGCCGATCGGCCGCCCGGCCGGCGGCGCCCGGGCCTACGTGCTGGACGGGCGGCTGCGCCCGGTGCCGGTCGGCGCCCCCGGGGAGCTGTACCTGGCCGGCACCGGCGTGGCCCGCGGCTACCTGCGCCGCCCCGGCCTCACCGCCGCCCGTTTCCTGCCCGACCCCTTCGGCCCGGCCGGCGCCCGGATGTACCGCACCGGCGACCTGGTGCGCTGGGGTGCCGACGGCCGACTGCGCTACCTCGGCCGCGCCGACGACCAGGTCAAGGTGCGCGGCTTCCGGATCGAACTCGGCGAGCTGGAAGCCGCGTTGGCCCGCCACCCGGAGGTGGCGGCGGCCGCCGCCCGGGTGGTCGAACAGGACGGCCACAAGCGGCTGGTCGGCTACGCCGTCCCCCGCGACGGCCGGCTGCCCGACCCCGTCGAGTGGCGGGACTTCCTCGGCCGGAGCCTGCCCGACCACCTGGTGCCCGCCCTCGTGGTGCCGCTGGAGCGGCTGCCGCTCGGAGCCACCGGCAAACTGGACCGGCGCGCCCTGCCCGTACCGCAGTGGCACGCCCCGGCCGACGCCGCCGCGCGGCCGCCCCGCACCGCCGCCGAACGCACCCTCGCCGCGATCTGGTCCGAGGTCCTCGGCGTGCCCGAAGTCGGCGCCGACGACAACTACTTCGCCCTCGGCGGCGACTCCATCCTGGGCATCCGGATCGTCTCCGCCGCCCGCCGGGCCGGCCTCGCCCTGACCCCCCGCCACCTGTTCGCCCACCAGACCCTGGCCGAACTCGCCCGCGCCGCCGAGAAGTCGCCGAACCCGGGCGGCACCGCCGAACAGGGCCCGGTGACCGGCGACGCCCCGCTCACCCCCGTCCAGCACTGGCTGTTCGACACCCTCGACGGGGACCCGGCCCGGCTCACCCAGTCGCTCGCCTTCCGGCTCGCCCCCGACACCGACGAACACCTGCTCCGGGCGGCGCTGGCCGCCGTCCTGGCGCAGCACGACGCGCTCCGGCTGCGCTACCGGCGCCGGCCGGACGGCGGGTGGCGGCAGTACGGCAGCGCGCCCGGGCCGGACCCGGAGCTGCGCACCCACCACCTGCCGGGTGCACCGGAGTTCGAGGCGCTGCGCCGGGAGCTGACCGAGGGCTTCGACCTGGCCGCCGGACCGCTGCTGCGCGCCGCCCTCTGCCACCTCGCCGACGAACCCCACCCCGTCCTGCTGCTGGCCGCGCACCACCTGGTGGTGGACGCGGTGTCCTGGCGGCTGATCCTGGAGGACCTGGACACCGCCCACCGCGCCCTGCGCGCGGGGCAGCGGCCCGACCTCGGCCCCAAGACCACCTCCTTCCGCGCCTGGGCCGAACGGCTCGCCGCACACACCGCCGCCGGCGGCTTCGACGGCGAACTCGCCCACTGGCAAAGCCCGGAGGGCGAGGCCGGGGCCGTCCTGCCGACCGACCTGGACGGCGCCGACACCGCCGCCGTCGAGGAGTCGCTGACCGTCGCCCTGGACGCCGAGCGGACTGCCCGACTGCTCCAGGACGTCCCCGCGGCCTACCGCACCCGGATCGACGACGTACTGCTCTGCGCCCTCGGCCGGGTGCTGGCCCGCTGGACCGGACGCGACCGGGTGAGCGTCGCCCTGGAGGGCCACGGCCGGGCGGAACTCCTCGACGGCGTCGACCTCTCCCGCACCGTCGGCTGGTTCACCACGATGTACCCCGTCACCCTGGACGTCCCCCGGGCCGCCGACACCGGCACCGTGCTCAAGGCCGTCAAGGAGAACCTGCGCGCCGTCCCGCACGGCGGCCTCGGCCACGGCGCCCTGCGCCACCTGCGCAAGGCCCCCGGCCTCGCCGGAACCCCGCAGCTCGGCTTCAACTACCTGGGCCGGCAGGACTGGACGCCCGCCCCCGGCGGCCTGCTGCACACCCCGTACGGCGCGCTCACCGGCGGGCTCGACCGCACCGCCCGGCGCCCCCACCTGCTCGACGTGCTCGGCCGGGTGGCGGACGGGCGGCTGGAGTTCACCTGGTCCTACTCCCGCGAACGGCACCACCGGGCCACCGTCGACCGGCTCGCCGCCGAACTCCTCGACGAACTGCGGGAGATCGTCCGCCACTGCGCCGAACCCGGCGCCGGCGGCCGCACCCCGTCCGACTTCCCGCTCGCCCCGCTGGACCAGGCCGCCGTCGACCGGCTGGTCGGCACCGGACGGGAGGTGACCGGGATCCAGCCGCTCACCCCCACCCAGACCGGCATGGTGCTGCACGGCCTGGACGAGGCCGAACACGGCCTGTACGTCGAGCAGCTCACCTTCGTGCTGGACGGCGCCCGCGACCCGGAGCCGCTGGCCGCCGCCTGGCAGCTGGTCGTCGACCGCACGCCCGTGCTGCGCACCGCCGTCGCCCTCCACGACGTGCCCGTCCCGCTGCAACTGGTGCACCGGCACGCCACCCTGCCGGTCACCCGGCACGACTGGAGCGGGCACACCGAGCGCGAGCGCACCCGGCGGCTGGAGGCGCTGCTCGCCGACCGGCGCTCCCGCCCGATGGCGCTGGACCGCGCCCCGCTGCTCCGGCTCGACCTGGTCCGGCTCGGGCCGGACAGCATCCGGGTGGTGTGGACCTTCCACCACGTGCTGCTGGACGGCTGGAGCGTCTTCCACGTGCTCGCCGACGTGCTGGCCGCGCACGCCGCACTCCTCGCCGGGCGGGCGCCGGAGCTGCCCGAACGCCGCCCCTTCGCGGACTACGTGAGCTGGCTCGCGGCCCGCGACACCGGCGCCGCCGCCGAGCACTGGCGCACCGCCCTGGCGGGCCTCACCGCGCCCACCGCCCTGCCCTACCACCGCAGGCCCGCCCCCGGCGACACCGCCCGCTCCGGGCAGTGGCTCTCGCACCGGCTGACCGCGGCCGACACGGCGCTGCTCCAGGCCTTCGCCCGCCGCCACCGGCTCACCCTCAACACCCTGGTGCAGGGCGCCTGGGCACTGCTGCTCGCCCACCGCAGCGGCGACGCCCGGGTGTGCTTCGGCACCACCGTCTCCGGGCGCCCCGCCGACCTGGCCGGCGCGGACGACATCGTCGGCCTGTTCATCACCACCCTGCCCGCCCTGGTCACCGTGGACGGCACCCGGCCCTGCGCCGACTGGCTGCGCGGCCTCCAGGAGGAGCGGGCCGAGGACCGCCGGTTCGAGCACCTGCCGCTCGCCGCGATCCGGGCGCTGAGCGAACTCCCGCCCGGCACACCGCTGTTCGACAGCCTGGTGGTGCTGGAGAACTACCCCGTCAGCGCGGCCTCGGCCGGCGCCCACGGGCTGCGGATCCGCGACCTGGACGCCCGGGAGGCCACCAACTACCCGCTCACCGTGGTCGTCTCGCCGGGCGAGCGGCTCGCCGTGGAGCTCGGCCACGACCCCCGCCACCTCGACCGCGCGACCGCCGAGAGCCTGGCCGACCAACTGCTGCACATCCTCACCGCGCTGGCCGGCAGCGACGGCGCCGCCAGGCTGGACGACCTCGACCTGCTGCCGCCCCGGGAACGGCGGAGGCTGCTGCACGGGCCGGCCCGCCCGGCCCTCGACCCGGTCACCCCGGCCACCCTGCCCGCCCTGGTCGAGGCCGCCGTCGACCGCAGGCCGGACGCGGTGGCCCTGAGCGCCGACGGCTCGGAGCTGACCTACGCCCAACTTGAGGCCCACGCCAACCGGTTGGCGCACCGGCTGATCGCCCGCGGCGCCGGACCCGGCACCCTGGTCGCCCTGCTGCTGCCGCGCTCGGCGGACATGCTGCTCGCCGAACTCGCCGTGGCCAAGACCGGTGCCGCCTTCCTCCCCGTCGACCCCGCCTACCCGGACGAGCGGGTGGAGGCGATGCTGCGCGACGCGGCCCCCGCGCTCACCCTGGACGCCAAGGAGACCGCCGCCCTGCTCGCCGCCGGACCGGACGGCGGCCCCGAGCACCGCCCCACCGACACCGACCGGACCCGCCCGCTCGACCTCGACGACCCCGCCTACGTCATCTACACCTCCGGCTCCACCGGCACCCCCAAGGGCGTCGTGCTCACCCACCGCGGCCTGGCCGCCTTCGCCGCCGCCGAGGCCGCCCACTACCGGATCGCCCCCGGCGACCGGGTGCTGGCCTTCGCCACCCCCAGCTTCGACGCCTCCGTGCTGGAACTCTGCCTGGCCCTGCCGCACGGCGCCCGCCTGGTGGTGCCCGCCCCCGGGCCGCTGCTCGGCGACCGGCTCGCCGGCCTGCTGCGCGCCGAGCGGATCACCCACACCCTGCTGCCGCCCGCCGCCCTGGCCACCCTGCCCGCCGACACCCCCGGGACGCTGCCGGACCTCAGGACCCTGATCGTCGGCGCCGAGGCCTGCGGCCCCGAGCTGGTCGCCCGCTGGGCCCCGCACCACCGCATGGTCAACTCCTACGGCCCGACCGAGGCCACCGTGGTCGCCACCTGGTCCGCGCCGCTGACGGCGGACGGCGCCGCACCGCCGATCGGCCGCCCGCTGCCCGGCACCGGAGCCCGCGTCCTGGACGCCCGGCTGCGGCCGGTGCCCGACGGCACGCCGGGCGAACTGTGGCTGAGCGGGCCCGGGTTGGCCCGCGGCTACCTCGGCCGGCCCGGACTGACCGCCGCCCGGTTCACCGCCGACCCGTACGGACCGCCCGGCAGCCGGATGTACCGCACCGGCGACCTGGTGTGCCGCGACCACCGGGGCGAACTGCACTTCCTGGGCCGCACCGACCACCAGCTCAAGCTGCGCGGCCACCGGATCGAGGCGGGCGAGGTCGAGGCCGTCCTGGTGCGCCACCCCGCGGTGCTGGACGCGGTGGTGAGCATCCGCGAGGACGAGCCCGGACTGCCCCGGCTGGTCGCCCACGTGCTCGCCTCGCCCGGCGAGCCACCGACCGGTGCGGAACTGCGGGCGCTGGCCGCCCGCTCACTGCCCGGCCACATGGTCCCCACCGCCTTCGCCGTCCTCGACCGCTTCCCGCTCACCCCCGGCGGCAAGACCGACCGCGCCGCGCTGCCCGCACCCCGGCCGGTCGAACCGGGCCCCGCCGAGCGGGTGGCACCCCGCACGCCCACCGAGGAGGCGGTCGCCGCGATCTGGGCCGACACCCTGGGCACCGCCGTCGGCGTCACCGACGACTTCTTCCTGCTCGGCGGCGACTCCGTGCGGGCCCTGCTGATCGCCTCCCGCGCCAACGATGCCTTCGGCGTCACGCTCACCCCCCGCGACGTGCTGGTCTCCCGCACCGTGGCCGACCTGGCCGACCTGGTGGAGGACCAGGTGCTGAGCGAACTCGAAGCCGCCGCGTCCGGCGGCCCCGACGATGACGAACGGTGAGGATCCGACGACCATGACGCCTTCGACGCCTTCGACACCCCCGGGGCCCGCCCGGCGGGACCGCGCGGCCGCCCTCCCCGCCGACCTGCGGGAAGCGCTCCGGCTCCGGCTGGCCGGGAAGTCCGCCGCCGCCCCGGCGGGCATCCCGCGCGCCGACCGCGACCGGCCGCTGCCGCCGTCCTCCGTCCAGCAGCGGCTCTGGTTCCTGGACCGGCTGCGGCCCGGCGACCCGCGCTACAACAGCGCGCTCGCCGTCCGGTTCACCGGGCCGCTGGACGCCACGGCGCTCCGCGGGGCGCTGGCCGCCGTGGTCGCCCGGCACGAGGCGCTGCGGACCGTCTTCGAGGAGGCCGACGGCCGCCCGGTGCCGACCGTACGGCCGGCCGGGCCGGTGCCGCTGCCGGTCCACGAGGTCGACGGCTCCGACCTCGACGCCCTGCTCCTCGCCGAGTACTCCCGCCCGTTCGACCTGCGGCACGGCCCGCTGCTGCGCGCCCTGCTGCTGCGCGAGTCCGCGCACTCCCACGTGCTCCAGCTGACCGCCCACCACATCGTCACCGACGGCTGGTCGATGGGCGTGGTCCTGGACGAACTGTGCACCGGCTACGCGGCGCTGGCCCGCGGCGAGGCCCCGCAGCTGCCGCCCGTCGCCGTCCAGTACCCGGACTACGCGGCCTGGCAGCGCGAGCAGCAGACCGGGGCCCGGGCGGACAGACAGCTGGCCCACTGGAAGGAACGCCTGACCGGAGCGGTGCCCCCCGAACTGCCGCTGGACCACCCCCGGCGCGGCGAGGAGGCCGGCCCCGGCGCCGTCCACCCCTTCACCGTCCCCGCCGCGCTCACCGCCCGGCTGCGCGAGCTCGCCGCCGAGCGGCAGGGCACCCTGAACACCGCCCTGACGGCCGGCGTCCAGGCGCTGCTGGCCCGCTGGTCCGGGCAGGCGGACGTCACCGTCGGCTCGCTGACGCCCGGGCGCGTCCGCACCGAACTGGAGCGGGCCGTCGGCTGCTTCGTCAACACGGTCGTGCTGCGCACCCGGGTCGACCCGGCCGGCTCCTTCCGCGACCTGCTGACGGCCGCCACCGGGACCGGCAACGACGCCCTCGCGCACGGCGACACACCCTTCGAGCGGGTGGTCGAGGCGGTGGCCGCGCCCCGCGAGGCCGGCCGCAACCCGCTGTTCGACGTCCTGGTGCTGCTGCACCCCGCACCGCCCGCGGCCACCGCCCCGGCCGGTACCGCGATCACCCCGGTGGACGTGCCCCGGCAGGCCGCCACCTTCGACCTCAGCGTGGAGTTCGTCCCCGACGGCGAGGCGCTCACCGGCCTGCTGGAGTACCGCGCCGACCTCATCGACCCGGCCACCGCCCGCCGCACCGCCGACCAGCTGCTGCGCCTGCTGGCCGGCGCCGCCGCCGAACCGGACCGCCCGCTCGGCACCCTGCCGCTGCTCTCCCCGGCGCAGACCCGGCAGCTCCTCCAGGACTGGAGCGGCACCGGGCTGCCCGTCGAACCCGCCACCCACCCCGACCTGCTGGCGCGCCGGGCGGCCCTGACGCCCGACGCCCCGGCCCTGGTCGCCGGGGGCGAGGCGCTCGGCTACGCGGAGCTCAACACCCGCGCCAACCGGCTCGCCCACCAGCTGATCGCCCGCGGCATCGGCCCCGAACAGCTGGTCGCGCTGCACCTGCCGCGCACCGCCGACATGATCACCGCGATCCTGGCCGTCTGGAAGACCGGCGCCGGCTACCTGCCGCTGGACCGCGCGCTGCCCGCCGAACGCGTCGCGTTCCTGCTCGCGGACGCCCGCCCGGCGCTCGTCCTGGACGAGGCGGCGCTGCGCGCGCTGCCCGCCGACGGCCCCGCCACCGACCCCGGCGACGCCGACCGCACCGCCCCGCTCGACCCCGCCAACACCGCCTACGTGCTGTACACCTCCGGCTCCACCGGCCGCCCCAAGGGCGTCGCCGTGCCGCACCGCGCGCTGGCCAACCTGCTCGCCGCCCACCGGGCCGGGTTCGTCGCCGAGGCCGGCGGCGGCCCGCTGCGGGTCGCGCTGACCGCCTCGTTCTCCTTCGACACCTCCCTGGAGGGCGTGCTGCTGCTGGCCGACGGCCACCCGCTGCACCTGGTCGACGAGACCACCCGGACCGACCCGGCCGCGCTGGTCGAGTACGTGGTCCGCCACCGCATCGACTTCCTCGACCTCACCCCCTCCTACCTGCGCCAACTGCTGCCCGCCGGGCTGCTCGACGACCCCCGGCACCGCCCCCGGGTGCTGATGCTCGGCGGCGAGGCGGTCGGGCCCCGGCTCTGGCGCGAACTCGCCGCCCACCCGGACGTCGCCGCGTACAACTACTACGGCCCCACCGAGTGCACCGTCGACGCGCTGGCCTGCCGGATCGCCGCCGAGGACCGCCCGCTGATCGGGCGTCCGCTGCCCAACCTGCGGGCGTACGTCCTGGACGACCGGCTCCGGCCGGTGCCGCCCGGGGTCGGCGGCCAGCTCCACCTGGCCGGCGAGCAGCTCGCCCGCGGCTACGCCGGCCGCCCCGGGCTGACCGCCGCCCGGTTCACCGCCGACCCGTACGGGCCGCCCGGCGCCCGGATGTACCGCACCGGCGACCTGGCCCGCTGGACGGCCGACGGACGGCTGGAGTACCTGGGGCGCGCCGACGACCAGGTCAAGGTGCGCGGCCACCGGATCGAGCCCGGCGAGGTCGAGGCGGCCCTGCTGGACCTGCCCGGGGTCGCCGCGGCCGCCGTCGCCGCCGTACCCGACGGGCACGGCCACACCCGGCTGGCCGCCTACCTGGTGTTCGCCGACGGCGCCGCCCGGACCGCCGCCGACCTGCGGGCGGCGCTGCGCCGCACCCTGCCCGACCACCTGGTGCCCTCCTCCTACACCGCCCTGGAGGCGCTGCCGCTCAGCACCAGCGGCAAGCTGGACCGCCGGGCCCTGCCCGCCCCCGAAGTCCACGTCACGGAACGGGAGTTCGTCGCCCCGCGGACCCCCGAGGAGCAGACCCTGGCGGCGATCTGGGCCGAGGTGCTCGGCCTGCCCCGGGTCGGCGCCACCGACAACTTCTTCGAACTCGGCGGCGACTCCATCCTGAGCATCCAGGCCGTCTCCCGGGCCCGCGCGGCCGGGCTGCTGATCGGCTCCCAGGACGTCTTCCGCCACCAGAGCGTCGCCGACCTGGCCGCCGCCTGCCTGGCCGCCGCCGCCCGCCCGGCCGCCACCGCACCGGCGCCGCGCCGTCCGGACGGACCCGCCCCGCTCACCCCGGTGCAGGACTGGTTCCTCGCCGACCACGGCCCGCTGCGGCGCTTCACCATGTCGCTGCTGCTCGACCTGCCGCACCGGCTCGACCGCCCCGCCCTGGAAGCCGCCCTGCGGGCCCTGGTCACCGCCCATCCGGCGCTGCGCACCCGCTTCACCGACGGCCCCGGCAGCCGACGGCAACAGCCCGTGGACACCCCGCCGGACGCCGCCCTGCTGAGCACGGCCGACCCGGCCGGCGACCGGGCCGAGGCCGCCGACGCCGCCCGCGCCCGCCTCGACCCGGCCACCGGCGCCCTGCTGGGCGCCGTGCTGTTCCCTCCGGCTGACGACGGCGCCCGGCCCCAACTCCTGCTGACCGCCCACCACCTGGCCGTGGACAGCGTCTCCTGGCGGGTGCTGCTCGCCGACCTCGAACAGGCCTACCGGCAGGCCGAGTCCGGCGCCACGCCCGAGCTGGAGCCCGAGCCGGTCCCGTTCACCGACTGGGCCCACCGGCTCGCCGGACACGTCCGCGCAGGCGCCCTCGACCCGGCCCTCCCGTACTGGACGGACCAGGCCGGGCAGCCGGCCCACCCGCTGCCCGTCGACCACCCCGGCACCCCGACCGCCGGCTCCGTCCGCACCCTGCGCACCCGGCTGGACGCCGCCACCACCGCGGCCCTGCTGCGCAGCGTCCCCGAGGTCTACCGCACCCAGGTCAACGACGTGCTGCTGAGCGCCCTCGGCCGGGCCCTCGCCGACTGGACCGGCCGGGCGGAGGTCACCGTCGCCCTGGAGGGCCACGGCCGCGAGGACCTCTTCGACGGCCTCGACCTCAGCCGTACGGTCGGCTGGTTCACCACCCGGTACCCCGTCACCCTCGCCCCCGCCGGGACGGCCGACGCCCCCGACTGGGGCGCCACCCTCAAGCGGGTCAAGGAGCGGCTGCGCTCTCTCCCGCACCGGGGCCTGAGCTTCGAGGCACTGGCCAGGCTGCGCCGGGACGACCCGGCGGCCCGCGCCCTGCGGGACGTCCCGCTGCCGCAGGTCTGCTTCAACTACCACGGCCAGTGGACCGCGCCCGCCGGTGGCGACTTCGCCCCGGCCGGCCCGGCGCCCGGCCGGGAGCTCGCCCCCGGCGAGCCGCTGGACCACCTGCTGGACGTCTCCGCCGTGGTCGCCGACGGCGAGCTGGAACTCACCTGGCACTACAGCGACCAGGTGCACGCGAGCGCCACCGTCCGCGCCCTCGCCGACGCCACCGCGGCCGCGCTGACCGCCGTCGTCGAGCACTGCGCCCGCCCCGGCGCGGGCGGCCGCACCCCCTCCGACTTCCCGCTCGCCGGGCTGGACCAGGCCGCCCTGGACCGGACCGTCGGCGACGGCCGGGACGTCGAGGACCTGCTGCCGCTCACCCCGCTCCAGGAGGGCATGCTCTTCCACCGCCTGGTCGGCGGCCCCGACGACGTCTACCTCGACCAGGCCGCCCTGCTGCTGGACGGCGTCACCGACCCGCAGGCCTTCGCCCTGGCCTGGCAGCGGGTCACCGACCGCACGCCCGCCCTGCGCACCTCGGTGGTCTGGGAGGGCGTCCCCGCCCCGCTCCAGCTGGTGCGCCGCGGCGTCCGGCTGCCCGTCACGGTGCACGACCTGCGGGCCCTGGACCCGGCGCGGCGCGCCGAACGCCTGGAGCGGCTGCGCGCCGATGACCTCGCCCGGGGCCTGGACATCGCCACCGCCCCGCTGACCAGGCTCACCCTGGTCCGGCTGCCGGAGGCCCGGCTGCACCTGCTCTGGACCTCCCACCACCTGATCCTGGACGGCTGGAGCCTCGCCCAGGTGCTCACCGAGGTCTTCGAGGAGTACGCCGCCGTCACCACCGGCACCGCCCCCGCCCCCGCGGTGCGCCGCCCCTTCGGCGACTACGTCCGCTGGCTGGCCGCCCAGGACGCCGCCGCCGCCCGGGCCCACTGGCGCGGCGTGCTGGCGGGCTTCGCCGGTGCCACCCCGCTGCCCGTCGACCGGGCCCGGCGCGAGGCCCACCGGGCCCGCTCGGCGCAGAGCCACCGCGCGGGCCTGTCCGAGGAGGTCTCCGGACGGCTCGCCGACACGGCCCGCCGGGCCGGGCTCACCCTCGGCACCGTGGTGCAGGGCGCCTGGGCGCTGCTGCTGGCCCGGTACGCCGGTGAGCCGGAGGTGCTGTTCGGCACCACGGTCTCCGGCCGCCCCGAGGACCTGCCCGGCGTGGAGTCGATGATCGGCCTGTTCATCAACACCCTGCCCACCCGGGTCCGGGTGGAGAGCGGGCGCACCGCCGCCGACTGGCTGCGCGCCCTCCAGGAGGCCCAGGCCGAGGCCCGGCGGCACGCCGCCGTCTCGCTCGCCGAACTCACCGGGTACAGCGACCTGCCCCCCGGCGGCGCGCTGTTCGACAGCATCGTCGCCTTCGAGAACTACCCCTTCGACGACGCCCGCGCGGCCGGCGCCGGGGTGCGGCTGGCCGAGGTCTCCTCCCGGGACGCCACCAACTTCCCGCTGGTGCTGCGCGCCCACCAGGGGGAGCGGCTCGGCCTCGACCTCGGGTACGACCCGGAGCTGTTCGACGCCGACACCGTCCGCGCGCTCGCCGGGCGGCTCTGCCTGCTGCTCGCCGGGCTGGCCGACGGCCTGGACCGGCCGCTGCGCGAACTCGCCTGGACCACGCCCGAGGAGCGCCGCCGGGCGACCGGGCCGGTCACCCTCCCGGCCCGGCCCCGGAACACCCTGGTGGACCTCTTCGAGGCCCAGGCCGCCCGCACCCCGCACGCCCGGGCCGTCAGCCACGGCGCCGAGCACCTCGACTACGCCGAACTGGACGCCCGGGCCTCCCGGTTGGCCCACCGGCTGGCCGAACTCGGCGCCGGGCCCGAGCGGTTCGTCGCCCTCGCGCTGCCCCGGACGGCCGACCTGGTGGTGGCCGTGCTCGCCGTGCTCAAGGCCGGCGCGGCCTACCTGCCGCTCGACCCGGACCTGCCCGCCGAACGCCGGGCCGAACTGCTCGGCGACGCCGCCCCGGTGGCCCTGGTGACGCTCGACCGCACCGACGCGGACGTCCCCGTCCTGGCACTGGCCGACCCGGCCGTGCGCGCCGACCTGGAGCGCCGTCCGGCCGCCCCGCTCGGCCCCCGCCACCGCCCGCTGTCCGACAACCCCGCCTACGCCATCTACACCTCCGGCTCCACCGGCCGCCCCAAGGGCGTCGTGGTGCCGCACGCCAACGTGGTCCGGCTGTTCGACCACACCCGGGAACTCCTCGGCTTCGGCCCGCAGGACGTCTGGACGCTGTTCCACTCCTACACCTTCGACTTCTCGGTCTGGGAGCTCTGGGGCCCGCTGCTGCACGGCGGCCGACTGGTCGTGGTGCCCGCGGACACCGCCCGCGACCCGGAGGCGTTCCTGCGGCTGCTCGCCGACGAGGGCGTCACCGTGCTCAACCAGACCCCGTCCGCGTTCCTGCCGCTGGTCCGCGCCGACGCCGAACACCCCGAACTCTCCCGGCGGTCGGCGCTGCGCACGGTCGTCTTCGGCGGCGAGGCACTGGACGTCACCCGGCTCGCCGACTGGTACGCCCGCCACCCCCAGGACGCCCCGCGCCTGGTCAACATGTACGGCATCACCGAGACCACCGTGCACGTCACCCACGCCCCGCTGGACGCCGCCACCGCCGCCGCGGGCGGCCCGGCCCCGCTCGGCGACGGCTTGGCCGACCTGCGGCTGTACCTGCTGGACGCCGACCTCGCAGCCGTCCCCCCGGGCGCGGTCGGCGAGCTGTACGTGGCGGGGGAGGGGCTGGCCCGGGGCTACCTCGACCGGCCCGGGCTGACCGCCACCCGCTTCCTCGCCGACCCCTTCGGCGCCCCCGGCACCCGGATGTACCGCACCGGCGACCGGGCCCGCCGCTCGGCCGACGGCAGCACCCTGCACTACCTGGGCCGGTCCGACCAGCAGGTCAAGATCCGCGGCTTCCGGATCGAGCCCGGCGAGGTCGAGGCCGCCCTGCTCACCCACCCCGGCGTCGGCCAGGCCGCCGTGGGGGTGCACCAGGACGCCGCCGGCACCCGCCGGCTGGTCGCCCACGTCGTCGCCGGGGAGGGCGCGACCGAGCCGCCGTCCGCCGCCGACCTGCGCGCCCACCTGGAGCGGCTGCTGCCCGCCTACCTGGTGCCCGCCGGCTACGTCCCGATGGCGGCGCTGCCGCTCACCCCCAACGGCAAGCTCGACCGGCGCGCGCTGCCCGCCCCCGGCCCGGACGGCTACCCGGGCACGGCCGGCCGGGACCGCACCGCACCGCGCACCCCGGCCGAGCAGCTGGTGGCGCGGGCCTGGGCGGCCGTGCTGGACACCGGCGAGGTCGCCGCCGAGGACGACTTCTTCGCGCTCGGCGGCGACTCCATCCTCGCCGTCCGGGCCACCGCCCGGCTGCGCGAGGCCTTCGGGCGGGCGGACCTGTCCCCCCGGGTGCTGTTCGACCACCCGGTGCTGGCCCGGCTCGCCGAGGCCCTCAGCGCCGGGGGAGGGCAGCCCGCCGGATCCCGCCCCGCCGACGGCCCCGTCATCCCGGCCGTCATCCCGGTCCTCGCGGACGCCGACGCCGCCGAACCGCCGCTGTCGTACGCCCAGCAGCGGCTCTGGTTCCTCGACCGCTTCCAGCCGGGCGGCACCGACTGGACCACGCTGTCCGTGCTGCGGCTGCGCGGCACGCTCGACCGGGGCGCGCTGGGCGCGGCCCTGGACGCCCTGGTCGCCCGGCACCCGGCGCTGCGCACCACCTTCGCCGAACGGGACGGCGTGGCCCGGCAGGTGGTCCACCCGCCGTACCCCGTCGAGCTGCCCTGCGAGGACCTCGACCCGGCCGCCCTGGACGCGCTGCTGGAGCGGATCGCCGCGACCCCCTTCGACCTGGCCGCCGGCCCGCTGCTGCGCGCCCGGCTGGCCCGGACGGCGGCGGAGGAGCACGTGCTGGTCCTGGCGGTGCACCACATCGTCACCGACGGCTGGTCGATCGGCGTGCTCGGCCGCGACCTCGCCGAGCTGTACGCCGCCGCGCTCACCGGCCGCCGCCCCGAACTGCCCGAACTGCCCGTCCGCTACGCCGACTTCGCCGCCTGGCAACGCGGCCGCGGCGACCGGGCCGAGGCGGAGCTCGACCACTGGCGGGAGACCCTGGCCGGGCTGCCGCCGCTGGAGCTGCCCACCGACCGTCCGCGTCCGGCCGTCCGCGGCACCGAGGGCGCGCTGGTCAGCTTCACCCTGCCCGCCGAGCTGACCGGGCGGCTGCGCGAGCGCGGCCGGGAGGCCGACGGCACCCTGTACACCGTGCTGCTGGCGGCCTGCCAGGTGCTGCTGGCCCGCTGGTCCGGTCAGCGGGACTTCGCCGTCGGCACCGTCACCTCCGGCCGCGAGCACGGCGAACTCCACGACGTGGTCGGCATGTTCGTCAACACCCTGGTGCTGCGCGGCAGCGTCCGCCCGGAGGAGCCGTTCCGGGCGCTGCTGGCCCGCGCCCGGGGCACCCTGCTCGACGCCCTGGCCCACCAGGAGGTGCCCTTCGAACGACTGGTGGACGCCCTCCAGCCGGAGCGGGACACCAGCCGCACCCCGCTGTTCCAGGTC
The DNA here is from genome assembly GCF_042786665.1 of Kitasatospora sp. NPDC059146. Classification (NCBI taxonomy): domain Bacteria; kingdom Bacillati; phylum Actinomycetota; class Actinomycetes; order Kitasatosporales; family Streptomycetaceae; genus Kitasatospora; species Kitasatospora sp. NPDC059146. The sequence goes on from NZ_JBHZCY010000009.1 coordinate 121,416, forward strand.
ATGGTGGCCCTGCACAACCTCGGCGCCGAGGCGCCCCGGCTGCCCGGGCTGACGGCGGAGCCGCTGACCCCGCCGGTGCGCACCGCCGGCTTCGACCTCTCCTTCGACTTCGTCGAACGCGACGGCGGCCTCACCGGCCACCTGGAGTACAGCACCGGGCTGTTCGACGCCCGCACCGCCGAACTGCTGGCCGAGCGGCTGACCGTGCTGCTGACGGCCGTCGCCGACGGCCCGGACACCCCCGTCGGCGACCTGCCGCTGATGACCGCCCAGGAGCGCGAGCGCACCCTGCGGCAGGGGCGCGGCGAACCGCTGCCGCAGGCACCCGACACCACCTTCACCGCCCTGTTCGAGGCCCAGGCCGCCCGCACCCCGCACGCCACCGCCCTGGTCGCCCGGGACACCACCCTCGACTACGCCGCGCTCAACGCCCGGGCCAACCGGCTGGCCCGCCACCTGGTCGCCCTCGGCGCCGGCCCCGAACAGCTGGTCGCGGTCCGGCTGCCGCGCACCTCCGCGCTGGTGGTCGCCCTGTTCGCGGTGCTCAAGACCGGCGCCGCGGTGCTCTTCGTCGACCCGGAGCTGCCCGAGGAACGCGCAGCCCTGCTGCTCGACGACGCCCGGCCACGGGCCGTGCTGACCGAACGGACCCTGCGCGACACGGCCTGGCAGGCCCTGCCCGACCACGACCTGACCGACGCCGACCGGACGTCGCCGCTGCACCCGGCCGGCACGGCGTACGTGGTCTTCACCTCCGGCTCCACCGGCCGCCCCAAGGGCGTCGCCGTCGAACACCGCCAACTGGTCAACCTCTGCCGGGACCACCGGCTCGGCCTGGTCGACCCGCACACCGCCGACGGCGAGCGGCTGCGGGTCGCACTCAGCGCCTCCTTCTCCTTCGACACCAGCTGGGAGGGCCCGCTGCTGCTCGCCCTCGGCCAGGAGATCCACCTGATCGACGAGGACGTCCGGCTGGACCCGCAGGCCTTCTGCGCGCTGGTCGCCGACCGCCGCCTCGACCTGGTCAACGTCACCCCGTCCTTCCTGCGCGAACTCACCGCCGCCGGGCTGCTCGCCCCCGGCCGCCACCACCCCCGGCTGCTGCTGGTCGGCGGCGAGGCCGTCCCCGCCACCACCTGGCGGCAACTCGCCGCCGCCCGCGCCGACTTCGGCGTCACCGCCTACAACGTGTACGGGCCCACCGAGTGCACCGTCGACGCCACCTGGGCCCGCTGCGCCGACCACCCCGAGCACCCCGTCATCGGCCGCCCCGGCCGGGGCCTGAGCGCCCACGTACTGGACGGCGCCCTGCGCCCGGTGCCGCCCGGCATGCCGGGGGAGCTCTACCTGGCCGGCGCCCAGGTCGCCCGCGGCTACCTGAACCGGCCGGGCCTGACCGCCGCCCGCTTCCTCGCCGACCCGTACGGCCCGCCCGGCTCCCGGATGTACCGCACCGGCGACCTGGCCCGCCAGGGTGCCCGCGGCCAGCTGGAGTTCCTCGGCCGGGCCGACGAACAGGTCAAGATCCGCGGCTTCCGGATCGAACCCGGCGAGGTGGAGGCCGCCCTGCTGGCCCACCCGGACCTCGCCGACTGCGCGGTCGCCGCCCGCGAGCACGCCGGACGCACCGTGCTGGTCGGCTACCCGGTACCGGCCGCCGACCGGGTGCCACCCGCCGACGAGCTGCGGACCTGGCTGCGCCGCACCCTGCCCGACCACCTGGTGCCCGCCGCCTTCGTCCCGCTGGCCCGGATCCCGCGCACCGTCAGCGGCAAGACCGACCGCCGCGCCCTGCCCGCACCGCCCGCCCAGCCCGACCGCTCCACCCCGTACGTCGCCCCGGCGCCCGGCACCGAGCAGCGGCTCGCCGAGATCTGGGCCCAGGTGCTCGGCGTCGAACGGGTCGGCGCCCGGGACAACTTCTTCGCGCTCGGCGGCGACTCCATCCTGAGCATCCAGATCGTCTCCCGGGCCAGGTCCGCCGGGCTGGCGCTGACCACCAAGGACGTCTTCCGGCACCAGAGCGTGGCCGAACTCGCCCTGATCACCCAAGAGGTGATCGAACATCAGGAGATTGAGCCGGAGCCCGCCGAGGCGCCGCTCACCCCGATCCAACGCTGGTACCTGGACGCCCGCCGCCCCGGCGAGCCGCTGCGCTTCACCATGACCCAGCGCCTGGAACTCGCCCCCGGCACCGACCCGACGGCCCTGCGCGAAGCCGTCCACGCCCTGGTCCGGCACCACCCGGCGCTGCGCACCCGCTTCCGCCCCGGCCCGGACGGCTGGCGCCAGGAGGTCGCCGAGCAGCCGCCCGGCGGCCTGTTCGCCCACCACCCGGCCGCCGGCCTCGACCCCGCCGCCCTGGAGGCCGAGGTCCAGCAGGCCACCGACGCCGCCCAGCGCTCGCTCGACCCGGTCGAGGGCCGCACCGTGCGCGCCCTGTTCTTCGACCGCGGCGAGCGGCAGCCCGGCCAACTCGTCCTCACCGTCCACCACCTGGCCGTCGACGGGGTCTCCTGGCGGATCCTGCTCGCCGACCTCGAAACCGCCCACCACGCCGCCCGCACCGGCGCCCCGGTCGAGCTCCCGCCGGAGGGCGCCACCCACGGCCGGTGGGCCGCCCGGCTGGAGCGGCACACCCGCGCGGGCGCCCTGGACGCCCACACCGCGTACTGGACCCGCACCGGCGCCGCCCCGGCCGGGCTCCCCGCCGGCCGCCCCGGCGCCAACACCCACGCCGGCGCCGCCACCCTCGCCGTGACCCTGGACCGGGCCACCACCGCGGCCCTGCTGCGCGAGGCGCCCGCCGCCTACCGCACCCAGGTCAACGACGTGCTGCTCAGCGCCCTGGGCCGCACCCTGGCCCGCTGGTGCGGCCGGGACGAGGTGCTGATCGGCGTCGAGGGGCACGGCCGCGAGGACCTCTTCGACGACCTCGACCTCTCCCGCACGGTCGGCTGGTTCACCGCCGAGTTCCCGCTCGCCCTGCGCGTCGACCCGGCCGCCGACTGGCACCACACCCTGCGGGCCGTCAAGGAGCAGCTGCGCGCCGTCCCGCTGCGCGGCCTCAGCCACGGCGCGCTGCGCCACCTCCACCCGGACGGCCCGCTGACCGGCGGCGCCGCCCCGCAGGTCGGCTTCAACTACCACGGCCGGTTCGACCCCGGCGGCGTCGGATCCGGCGACGGCCCCGGCACCGCCGGCCTGGTCCGCGGCCAGCTGCCCCCGGCCGGGCGCGACACCGACCCGGACGAGCCGCGCCCCTACCTGCTGGAGGTCACCGGAGCGGTCCAGGACGGCCGCCTCGAACTGGCCTGGACCTACCCCGCGGAGATCTACGGCGAGGCCACCGTCCGGGGCCTCGCCGAGGAGATGCGCACCGCCCTGCGGGAACTGGCCGAGCACTGCGCCCGGCCCGGCGCCGGCGGGCGCACCCCGTCCGACTTCCCGCTGGCCGGCCTGGACCAGGAGCAGTTGGACCGGCTGGTCGGCGACGGCCGCGCGGTCGAGGACGTGCTGCCGCTGACCCCGCTGCAGTCCGGCATGCTCTTCCACGGCCTGGTCGACAGCGCCGGCACCGGCGGCACCGAAGCCACCGACGAGGCCGACGGCACCGGCGACGCCTACGTCGACCGGATCGCGGTGCGCCTCGCCGGGATCGCCGACCCGCGGGCCTTCGCCGCCGCCTGGCAGCAGGTCGCCGACCGCACCCCGGCGCTGCGCTCCGCCGTGCACTGGCGCGGGCTGCCGCACCCCGTCCAACTGGTCGCCCGGCACGCCGCGCTGCCCGTACGGCACCTCGACCTCGGCATCGACCCGGCCGACCCCGGACAGCTGGCCGCGGTGACCGAACAGCTGCTGGCCGAGGAGCGGGCCACCCCGATGGAGCTGACCACCGCGCCGCTCACCCGGCTCACCCTGGCCGCCCTGCCCGGCGACGAGCTGCTGCTGCTGTGGTCCACCCACCACCTCGCCCTGGACGGCTGGAGCACCGGCCAACTGCTCACCGAGGTCTGCGAGGAGTACGCCGCGCTCACCGGCGGCCCCCAGGCCCCGCGCCCGGTCCGCCGCCCCTTCGCGGACTTCCTGGGCTGGCTGGCCGAACGCGACCGGCCCGCCGCCGAGGCGCACTGGAGCGCCGCCCTGGAGGGCTTCACCGCCCGCACCCCGCTCCCGTACGACCGCCGCCCGGCGCAGGCCCACCGGGCCCGCTCCACCGCCGCCGTCCACCGCGAGCTGGACGAGGCGCTCACCCGGCGGCTGCGCGAACGGGCCGCCGCCGCCGGACTGACCGTGAACACCGTGCTGGAGGGCGCCTGGGGCCTGCTGCTGGCCCGGCACGGCGGCGGCGAGGACGTCGTCTTCGGCACCACCGTGTCCGGACGCCCCGCCGAACTGCCCGGCGTGGAGGCGATGATCGGCCTGTTCATCAACACCGTCCCCACCCGGGTCCGGCTCGCCCCCGGCGGCGTGCTGCCCTGGCTGCGGGAGCTCCAGGCGCGCCAGAGCGAGGCCCGCGCCCACGACCACCTGTCCCTGACCCGGATCCGGGCACTCGGCGAACTGCCCCCCGGGGAGCCGCTGTTCGACAGCATGCTGGTCTTCGAGAACTACCCCGTGGACGAGTCCGCCGAAGCCCGCACCGGGGTCCGGGTGGTCGAGGTGCGCGCCGACGACGCCACCACCTTCCCCTGGTGCCTGCGCGCCCACCTGGGCGAGCGCCTCGGCCTCGACCTCGGGTACGACCCCGCGCTGTTCGACCACCGGACCGCCGAGGACGCCGCCGACCGGCTCGCCCTGCTGCTCACCGCCCTCACCGAGGCCCTCACCGACGGCCGCGACCTCGACACGCTGGAGCCGCTCACCCCGGCCGACCGCGCCCTGCTGGCCGACTGGCAGGCCACCGCCCGCCCGGCCGTACCCCGCAGCCCGCTGACCGTCCTCGCCGGGCACGTCCGGCGCACCCCCGACGCCCCCGCCGTGCGCGAGGGCGAACACCGGCTGACCTACCGGCAGCTCGACGAGTGGTCCGACCGGCTCGCCGGCCGGCTGCTCACCGAGGGGCTGGCCCCCGAGGAGCGGGTCGCGCTGGAGCTGGAGCGCTCGACCGCCCTGGTCGTCGCCCAACTCGCCGTCCTCAAGGCGGGCGGCGCCTACCTGCCCGTCGACCTCCGCGCCCCCGAGGAGCGCCGCCGCACCCTGCTCGCCCGGGCCGGTGCCACCCGGCGGCTCACCGCCGACCTGGTCGCCGCCGCCCGCACCGCCGCCGCCCGCACCGAGGCCACCGGCACGGCCCTGCCGCCCGCCGACCCCGACCGGCTGGCCTACGTGATGTACACCTCCGGCTCCACCGGCGAGCCCAAGGCCGTCGCCGTCCGGCACCGCGACGTGGCCTCGCTCGGCACCGACGGCCGCTTCGCCGACGGCCGCTGCGCCCGGGTCCTGCTGCACTCCCCGGTGGCCTTCGACGCCGCCACCTTCGAGGTCTGGGCCCCGCTGCTGACCGGCGGCTGCGTGCTCGTCGCCCCCGCCGGGCCGGTGGACGCCGCGCTGCTGCGCCGCCTCGCCGGACCGCAGGGCCCGACCGCGCTGTGGCTCACCGCCGGACTGTTCCGGCTGCTCGCCCAGGACGCCCCGGACTGCTTCGCCGGCCTGCGCACGCTGTGGACCGGCGGCGACGTGGTGCCCGCCGCGGCCGTGCGCCGGGTGCTCGCCGCCTGCCCCGGGCTGACCGTGGTGGACGGCTACGGCCCCACCGAGACCACCACCTTCGCCACCGCCCACGAACTCGCCGACCCCGCCGCCGTACCCGACACCCTGCCGATCGGCCGCCCGCTGGACGACCGGCGCCTGCACGTCCTGGACGGCCGGCTGCGGCCCGTCCCGCCCGGCTGCGCGGGCGAGCTGTACCTCGCCGGTGAGGGCGTGGCCCGCGGCTACCTCGGCCGCCCCGGCGCGACCGCCGCCCGCTTCCTCGCCGACCCGTCCGGCCCGCCCGGCACCCGGATGTACCGCACCGGGGACGTGGCCCGGCGCCGCCCCGACGGCACCGTCGAGTTCCTCGGCCGGGCCGACGACCAGGTCAAGATCCGCGGCTTCCGGGTCGAGCCCGCCGAGGTGGAGGCCGCCCTCGCCGCCCACCCCGGGGTGACCGACGTCGCCGTGGTCGCCCGCACCGACCGGCCCGGCGCCCGCCGGCTGGTCGCCTACACCGTCGGCACCGCCGACCCCGAGAGCCTGCGGGACCTCGCCGCCCGCACCCTGCCCGACTACCTGGTGCCCGCCGCCTTCGTCCCGCTCACCGCCCTCCCGCTCAGCCGCAACGGCAAGGTCGACCGCGCCGCGCTCCCCGCACCGGAGCAGCGGCACACCGCCGGAGCCGCCGACCGGACCGAGCCGCGCACCGAGCCGCGCACCGAGGCCGAACGCCGCACCGCCAAGGTCTTCGGCGAGGTGCTGGGCATCCACCCGCCCGGGGTGACGGAGGGCTTCTTCGCGCTCGGCGGCGACTCCATCCTCAGCATCCGGCTCGCCGGCCGCCTCGCCGAGGCCTTCGGCACCGAACTGACGCCCCGAGCGGTGTTCGACCACCCGACCCCGGCCGGTCTCGCCGCACTGCTCACCGGGCGGTCCGGCCCGGGCCGACCGCCCGCCGTCCCCGCCGCCCCCGTGGCGCCCCTGGTCCCGGTCGCCCGGGACGGCGCGGCGCCGATGTCCTACGCCCAGCAACGCCTCTGGTTCCTGGAGGAGTTCGCACCCGGCGGCGCCGAGTACGTGACCGCCCTCGCCCTGCGGCTGCGCGGCCCGCTGGAGGGCGACGCCCTCGGCGCGGCGCTGACCGCCCTGGCCGCCCGGCACGAGTCGCTGCGCACCACCTTCGACGGCGTCGACGGCCACGGCGTTCAACTCGTCCACCCGCCGCAGCCGGTGCCGCTGCCCCGCCGCGACCTCGCCCAACTGCCCTCCGGGGAACGGGAGGAGGCCCTGCGCGCCCTGCTCGCCGCCGAACGCGCCCGCCCCTTCGGCCTGCGCCGGGGCCCGCTGCTGCGCCCCGCGCTGGTCCGGCTCGCCGCCGACGACCACGTACTCGCCCTGACCCTGCACCACATCGTCACCGACGGCTGGTCCAACGCCGTCCTGCTCACCGACCTGGCCCACCTCTACCGCGCCGCCCTCGACCCGGCCCACCCGCCGCTCGCCCCGCTGCCGGTGCAGTACGCCGACCACGCCCACTGGCAGCGCGCCAACGACGCCACCGACCAGCTCGCCTACTGGAAGGGCCAGTTGGCCGACCTGGACCCCGTCCGGCTGCCGCTCGACCGGCCCCGGCCGACGGTCCGCACCAGCTCCGGGAGCAGCGTCCGGATCGACCTGCCCGCCGACACCGCCCGCGGGCTCGCCCGGGTCGCCCGCGGCGGCGACACCACCCTGTTCACCACCCTGGTCGCCGCCGCCCAGGCCTACCTGGCCCGGCTCGGCGGCGACCGGGACATCGCCGTCGGCACCGTCACCGCCGGCCGCGAGCACCCCGGCACCCAGCGGCTGATCGGCTTCTTCGTCAACACCCTGGTGCTGCGCTCCCGGATCGAACCCCGGCAGCCCTTCACCGCCTTCCTCGCCGAGGTCCGGCAAACCGTCCGGGACGCCTTCGCCCACCAGGACGTGCCCTTCGAGCGGGTCGTCGACGAGGTGCAGCCGGTGCGCGACACCAGCCGCAGCCCGCTCTTCCAGGTGCTGGTCGTGCTGCAGAACACCCCCGCGGCCGAACTCGACCTGCCGGGCCTGGCGGTGACCGACGTCGAGACCGACGCCACCGGCACGGCCTTCGACCTGGTGCTGGAGTTCGCCCACGCCGACGACGGTGCGCTGCACGGCCAACTCACCTACAACACCGACCTGTTCGAGCCCGCCACCGCCGAGCGGATGGCCGAGCAGCTGGCCACCCTGCTGACCGCCGTCACCGCCGACCCGCAGTGCGCCCTCGGCTCCCTGCCGCTGGCCGGCCCCGACCGGCTCGCCGCCGAACTCGCCCTGGCCACCGGCGACTTCCCCCCGGTGCCGGAGGCCACCCTGCCCCAGCTGTTCGAACGGCAGGCGGCCCGCACCCCCGACGCCCCCGCCCTGCTCGACGGCGACCGGGTGATCGGCTACGCCGAACTCGACCGGGCGGCCAACCGCCTGGCCCGGCAGCTGATCCGCGACGGCATCGGCCCGGAACGGCTGGTCGCCCTCGCCCTGCCCCGCTCGGCGGCCGCCGTGGTCGCCCAACTCGCCGTCGCCAAGGCCGGCGGCGCCTACCTCCCGGTCGACCCCGCCTACCCGGCCGCCCGGCGGGAGTTCATGGTCCGCGACGCGGGCGCCACCGTCCTGATCGACGACCCCGCCCGGGTGTGGGCCGCCGACGGCCCCGACACCGCCCCCACCGACGCCGACCGCACCACCCCCCTCACCCCCGGCCACCCGGCGTACGTCGTCTACACCTCCGGCTCCACCGGCACCCCCAAGGGCGTCGTGGTCACCCACGCCGGACTCGCCTCCTTCGCGGCCGCCGCCGCCCGCCAGTACGCCGTCGGCCCCGGCGACCGGGTGCTCCAGTTCGCCTCGCCCAGCTTCGACGCCTCCGTCCTGGAACTGTGCATCTCCCTGCTCAGCGGCGCCGCCCTGGTCACCGGCGAGGAGGGCCCGCTGGCCGGCGAACGCCTCGCCGAGGCCCTGGCCGGACGCCGGATCAGCCACGCCCTGATCCCCCCGGCGGCCCTGGCCACCCTCGAACCCGGCACCGCCGGCGCGCTGCCCGAGCTGCGCACCCTGGTGGTCGGCGCCGAGGCCTGCCCCGCCGACCTGGTCGACACCTGGGCCCCCGGCCGCCGCATGGTCAACTCCTACGGCCCCACCGAGGCCACCGTGGTCGCCACCTGGACCGGCCCGCTCACCCCCGGCACCGGCACCGCCCCCGCCATCGGCCACCCCAGCGGTGCCACCCGCGCCTACCTGCTCGACGCCGCCCTGCGCCCCGTCCCGCCCGGCGTGACCGGCGAACTCCACCTGGCCGGCCCCGGCCTGGCCCGCGGCTACCTCGGCCGCCCCGGCCTGACCGCCCGGCGCTTCCTGCCCGACCCGTACGGCGCCCCCGGCGAGCGGATGTACCGCACCGGGGACCTCGCCCGCCGCGACGCCGACGGCCAACTCCGCTACTGCGGCCGCGCCGACGACCAGATCAAGCTGCGCGGCTTCCGGATCGAACCGGGCGAGATCGAGAGCGCGCTGCGCCGCAGCCCGCTGGTGCGCGACGCCGTGGTCACCGTCCGCACCGACGCCCCCGGCGGCGGCCGGCTGGTCGCGTACGTGGTGCCCGCCGACCCGTGCGGGGAAGCCGACCCGGCCGGCACCGCCCTCGAACTGCGCGCCCAGCTCGCCGAGTCGCTGCCCCCGCACCTCGTCCCCGCCGTGTTCGTCCCGCTGGAGCGGCTGCCGCTCACCCCCAACGGCAAGACCGACCGCCGGGCCCTGCCCGACCCCGGACCGGTGCGGGCCGCGGCCGGCCCGCACCGCCCCCCGCAGAACGACACCGAACGCCGGATCGCCCGGATCTGGGCCGACGTCCTCGGCGTCGAACGGGTCGGCGCCGACGACAACTTCTTCCTGCTCGGCGGCGACTCCATCCTCAGCATGCAGGTGGTCTCCCGACTGCGCCGGGACGGCCTGCACCTGGCCACCCGCGACCTCTTCACCCACCAGACCGTCGCCGAACTCGCCACCGTGGTGCGCGACGCCCCCGACCGCGCCGACGACGGACCGGTCACCGGCGCCGTGCCGCTCACCCCGATCCAGGCGTGGTTCCTCACCACCCCGCGCGCCGCCCACCACCACTTCAACCAGTCCGCGCTGCTCGAACTCGGCCCCGACCCCGACCACCCCGCCCTGCGCGCGGCCCTGGACACCGCCCTGAACGCCCTGCTGGAGCACCACGACGCGCTGCGGATGCGCTTCACCCACGACGCCTCCGGCTGGCACCAGTTCAACCCGCCGCCCGCCCGCACCGAGGACCTCCTGGTCCACCACGACCTGACCGGCCAGTCGCCCGAGTCCGCCGACGCCGCCCTCGCCAAGGCCGCCGACGAGCTGCACGGCGGCTTCGACCTGGCCCGCGGCCCGCTGCTGCGCGCCGCCCTGTTCACCTTCACCGGCGAACCGGACCGTCCGCCGCTGCTCCTGCTGGTCGCCCACCACCTGGTGATCGACGCCGTCTCCTGGCGGGTGCTGCGCGACGACCTGGAGAGCGCCTACCACCAGGCCCGGGCGGGCGGCCCGGTCGACCTGGGGGAGCGCGGCACCTCCTTCCGGGACTGGGCCCGGCGGCTCGCCGCCCACGTCGCCGAGGGCGGCCTCGACCACGAACTGCCCTACTGGGAGCAGGCGGTGACGGGCCGCGCCGAACCGCCCGCGCGCCCCGCCGACGCCCCCGGCTCCAGCTCCAGCACCGGGACCGGCACAGCCGCCGGGACCGGGGCCGTCACGGTGGAACTCGACGAGGCGGACACCGAGGCCCTGCTGCGCGCCGCCCCCGCCGCCTACCGCACCCGGGTCAACGACGTGCTGCTCGCCGCCCTCGCGCTCGCCCTGGCCCGCTGGACCGGACAGCCGCGGATCCGCCTCGACCTGGAGGGCCACGGCCGGGAGGACCTGCTCGACGGCGTCGACCTGTCCCGTACGGTCGGCTGGTTCACCACCGTCCACCCGGTCGGCCTCGACGTCCCCGCGCCCGAGCAGCTCGGTCCCGAGCGCGACTGGCGCGCCCTGGTCAAGGCCGTCCGCCGGCAACTGCGCGCCGTGCCCGGCAACGGGCTCGGCTTCGGCGCCCTGCGCGCCTTCGGCCCGCCCGAGGTCCGCGAACGCCTCGCCGCCGCCGCCCACGGCCAGGTGGTCTTCAACTACCTCGGCCAGTGGGACGCCCGCCCCGAAGCCGCGGGCGGGGGCCTGGTCCGCGCCGAACTCGGCTCCTGCGGCCAGGACCACGACCCCCGCGACCCCGGCTCCCACCCGCTGGAGGTGGTCGGCGCCGCCCAGCGGGGCCGGCTCGCCTTCACCTGGCACCACCGCCCCGCCGTCCACGACCCGGCCGAAGTGCGCCGGGCCGCCGAGGAGTTCGCCGAGGCGCTGCGCCACATCGCCCGGCACGCCCGGAACGGCCGGCCGGGCCGCTGACCGGCACCACCCCACGAGAACGAGAAGAGGCAGGAACGACATGGACGAGAACACCCGCTTCCAGGTGCTGCGCAACGACGAGGAGCAGTACTCGCTCTGGCCGGTCGACCTCGACGTCCCGGCCGGCTGGCAGCCGGTCGGCCGGGAGGGCACCGAGGCCGAGTGCTCCGCCTACGTCGACGAGGTGTGGACCGACATGCGCCCGCGCAGCCTGCGCGAGCGCATGGAGAACGCCGAGGCCTGACCCGACCGTCCCACCACGAGGAAGAGGAGTCCGCCGTGACCCCCGTGCTGCACACCGAACGCCTGGAGTTCGTCCCCTACCGGCCCGAGGACGAGGACGCCTTCGTCGCCCTGCTCCGCGACGCGGAGGTCTGCCGCTGGATGGGCCAGGACCTGGTGCCCGAACCGCAGCTGCGCACGCTGTTCCGCGCGATCCTGAGCGATGTGTACCCCCAGCGGCTCTTCGACGTCTGGGGCCTGTGGCTGGACGGCGCCTACGCGGGCCACGCGGAGGTGAAGCGGACCGGGAACGTCGACGGGCACGAGCTGGTCGCCGCCCTCGCCCCCGGCTTCTGGGGCCGCGGCCTGGGCACCGAGGTGGTCCGCGGCCTGATCCGCTACGCCGCCGACGAGTTGGGGCTCAAGGAGGTCTACGGCCTGGTGGGCGCCGAGAACACGCCGAGCCTGGCGATGTGCGAGAAGCTGGGCTTCCGCCACCTGCGGGACTCGGTGGACGAGGACGGCACGGTGGCCAGGGTGGTGGTGGTCTCCACGACCGGCGAGGCCTGACCCCGGGCCCGGCCCCCGACCGGCCCCCGGCGTGCTCGGCCGCGCCGGGGGTCGCTGTCAGTGGTGGATGGCACAGTGGCGGCCATGACACTCATGCCTGACGGCCGGGCCTTCCCGCCGCCGCACGCCGACGAACGCGCCACGCTGGAGGGCTGGCTGGAGTTCCAGCGGGCCACGCTGGTGCAGAAGGTCTCCGGGCTCGACGACCGGCAGGTGCGGCTGGCCTCGGTGCCGCCGTCGACGCTGACGCTGCTCGGCCTGGTGCAGCACCTCACCGAGGTCGAACGCACCTGGTACCAGCGGGTGTTCGCCGGCCGCACGGTGCCGCCGGTGTACGGCCCGGAGAATCCGGACGGCTACGGCCTGGACGAGGCCCGGGGGATGACGGAGGCGCTGGCGAACTGGCGGGCCGAGGTCGAGCACGGCCGCGAGCTGGCCGGGGGAGCGCCGCTGGACTCACCGGGCCCGCTGGACCGGCGGATCGCCGGGATCGTCGGCTCGGACACCGTCTCGCTGCGCTGGGTCCTGGTGCACCTGATCGAGGAGTACGCCCGCCACAACGGTCATGCCGACCTGCTCCGGGAGGGCATCGACGGCGTCACGGGCGTCTGAGGGGCACCGGCGCCGGGACCGGCCGCGCGGCCGGGCGGGGGAGCCGCAGCGCCAGCAGGGCTCCCGCCGCCGCCACCCCGGTCGTCGCCAGGGCGACCGGGGTGAGCGCCGTGCCGGGTGCGGCACGGCCGGCGACGGTGGTGGCGAGGGCGATGCCGAGGGCCGGTCCGATGTTCATCACGGTCTGCTGGAGCCCTCCGGCGACTCCCGACTCGGCGTCCGCCGCACCCCGGACGACGGCCGAGGTCGCGGTCGCCATCACCGCGCCGAGGCCGCCGCCGAGCAGCAGGAAGCAGCAGCCGATCGCGGTGTCGCCCGAGTCCGGTCCGAGCCGGGAGGTGAGCAGGGTGCCCGTGGTGATCAGTGCCATGCCCGTGAAGACGGTGGCGCGCACGCCGTGACGCCTCGCCAGCCAGGCCGAGGCGGGCGCGCCCACGATCATCGCCACGGCGAGCGGCAGCCCCCGCAGGGCGTTGTGCAGCGGATCCAGCCCGAGCACCTCCTGGAGGAAGTAGGTCGCGGGGAAGAGCGTGCCGAGCACCGCCGCCGATGCCGCGAGCAGGACGCCGAGCGCCGGCCCGACGGCCGGTGAGCGGAGCAGGGCGGGCGGTACCAGCGGGCAGGCGGTCCGGCGCTCGTGCCGGGCGAAGGCGAGGGCGGCGAGCCCGGCCGTCGCGAGGCCGAGGACCGTCCCCGTCGACCAGCCGTCGGTCGGGAGGACGGCCAGGGTGTGCACCAGGCAGACCAGGGCGAGTGCCAGCAGTCCCGCGCCGGGCAGGTCGAGGCCGCCGCCGGCCGGCTCGGTACGGGCCGCGGGCACGGCGAGGGCCGCGACCAGCGCCGCGGCGGCGGGCAGCAGGCCGAGCAGGAAGACCGCCCGCCAGCCGAAGTGGGTGGTGAGCGCGCCGCCGACCAGCGGTCCGGCGGCGACCGCGAGGCCGAGGGCGGCGGTGCGCACGGCGATCGCGCGGGGGAGCAGGTCGGCGGGCCAGACGGCCCGCAGCATGCCGATGGTGGCGGGCTGGAGCAGGGCGCCCGCGAGGCCCTGGGCCACGCGCAGCGCGATCACCCAGCCGATGCCGGGTGCCAGGGCGATCGCGGCGGAGGTGGCGGCGAAGCAGACCACCCCCGCCACGAAGAGCCGCCGGTGGCCGTACCGGTCGCCGAGCCGCCCGGCGAAGACCAGGAGCGCGGCGACGGTGACGAGGTAGCCGCTGCTGGTCCACTGGACGGCGGCCAGGGAGGCGTGCAGGTCGCGCTGCAGGGTGGGCTGGGCGACCGTGAGCACCGTGCCGTCGACGGCGACCAGGACGGCGCCGGTGATGCTCGCGGCGAGGGCGAGCCCCCGGTGGCGGGCGGTCACCGGTCGGCCGGGCCGAGGTGGGCGGTCAGGGCGGCGCGCAGCACGGGTTCGATGCTGTTGCTGTTGCTGTTGCTGTTGCTGTTGCTGTCGCTGTCGCTGTCGCTGTCGCCGTCGCTGCCGGTGGCCAGGGCGAGGCTGCCCCAGCTGCGGAGTTGGGCCAAGCCGTGCAGGTTGGACCAGAGCGCGGCGGTGGCGGCGGTCGGGTCCCCGCCCTGCGGGTGGAGTTCGCCGACCAGGCCGACGAGGGTGCGGAACAGCGGCAGGGTGGAGCGGCGCAGTTCGGTGCCGCTGCCCTCCAGCAGGTCGTGGCGGAACATCAGCTCGAACAGGCCGGGGTTGGCCGCGGCGAAGCCGAGGTAGCCGCGGGCGAGGGCCTCGATCCGGGCCCGGGGGTCGGCCCCGGTGCCGGCGGCGAGGGCGTCGGCACCGGCCAGGGTGTCGGTGAGCCGGCCGAAGCCGTGTCGGGCGACGGCGGCGAGCAGTTCTCGGTGGGTGGGGAAGTAGCGGCGCGGTGCTCCGTGGGAGACCCCGGCGCGGCGGGCGATCTCCCGCAGCCCGAGGGCGTGGACGCCCTCCTCGGTCACCAGCTCGATGCCGGCGGCCACCAGCCGGGCGCGCAGGTCGCGGTCCTGTTCGGTCATGGACACTGTCTACCGGATCGCCGTAGACAGTGTCTACTCGCCGGGCCGCGGGTCCGCCGGGCAGAATCGCGGGCATGGACGAAGGCGGCGAGTCGGCCTGCTGGCTGGACCGGGTGTGCCCGGAGTGCGGGCGGTTGCGGGAGCGGCCCGGCCGGGGGCCGTGCGAGAACTGCGGCGCGGGCGGGGATCCGGTCGGTGCGGCGGACGGCGAGCCGGACGGGGACGCCGAACGGCCGGGCCGGGGCGACGCCTGAGCGCCGCCGCCGGCCCGGCCGGGCAGTGCCGGGGCCGCGCTACTGCGGCGGCTGGTCGCGGAACTGCTCCTTGAGCTTGTCCTGGGCGGTGTCGACCTGGCTCTGGTACTTGCCCTGGGTGCGTTCGTCGACGTAGTCGCCGGCCTTGTCGACACCCTTCTCGGCCTGGTCCTCGTGGCCCTTCAGCATGGCCTTGAGCTTATCCAGCATGGACATGTGGTCACCCTCCTGGATGAGACGCCCCCACCCCTCCAGGATCACCGCCCAGGGCGTCCCGCGCACCTCGCGGCCGCGCGGCGCCCTTGGCAAGGCGGTCCGCGTCCTGTCAAATCGTGAACCCACCGACCGTCGGAAGGAGTCGCCTTGAAGCCCCGCTCCCGTCACCGATCCCGTTTCCGGACGTCCCCGCTCGCCGCCCTGACCGCCGCCGCCCTGGTCGCCCCGTTACTCCTGGTCGGCGCGGGCAGCGCCAACGCCGACCCGGACCCGGCCCGCCGCGGCGCCAAGCTGGCCGAGCGGCTGGTCGGGGCCAGCAGCGCCGAGGACGCCCGGGACACCCTGGTCGCGCTGCAACGGTTCGCCGACCGCAACGGCGGTACCAGGGCGGCCGGTTCGAAGGGCCACGACCTGTCCGCGCGGTACATCGCCGAACAGGCGCGGCGGGCCGGGCTCAAGGTCTCCCGGCAGGACTTCGAGTACACCTTCTTCGACGCCCGCTCCCAGCGCCTGGACGTGCTGTCACCGAAGGCGGAGTCGGTACCGGTCCTGGCGATGACCTACTCGGTGAGCGGCCCGGAGGCGGGCCTGACCGCCGAGTTGGGCGTCGCCCCGGTGGGCGCCGCCACCGGCTGCACGCCCGCCGACTACCCGGCGGGCTCCGTCACCGGCCGGATCGCGCTGATCCGGCGCGGCGGGTGCAGCTTCGCCGAGAAGCAGGCGGCCGCGGCCACGGCCGGCGCCCTCGGGGCGCTGATCTACAACAACACCGACGGCGAGCTGAACGGGACCCTCGGCGAGCCCACCGCCGGGAAGGTCCCGACCGGCGGGATCGCCAAGGCGGCCGGCGAGGCGCTGGCCGCCCAGGCCGCCGCCGGGCCGGTGCGGGTGACCCTGGACCTCCGCACCTTCATGGAGCAGCGCAAGACCTGGAACGTCATCGCCGAGACCCGGGGCGGTGATCCGGCGAACACCGTGATGATCGGCGCCCACCTGGACTCCGTCCCGGCCGGGCCCGGCATCAACGACAACGGCTCCGGCGCGGCCGGCATCCTGGAGGTCGCGAAGAACCTCGGCACCCGGCCGGTGAAGAACAAGGTCCGGTTCGCCTGGTGGTCCGCCGAGGAGTTCGGCCTCAAGGGCTCCGAGGCGTACGTCAAGTCGCTCTCCGACGCGGACCGGAAGAACATCCGGCTCTACCTCAACTTCGACATGATCGCGTCCCCCAACTACGCGCAGTTCGTCTACAACGGCTCCGGCAGCGCGGGCGGCGGCGCGGGCCCGGAGGGCTCGGCCCAGATCGAGCGGTTCCTCACCGACTACCTGGACGGCCGCGAGCTGCCGCACGACCCGTCCGCCTTCAACGGCCGCTCCGACTACGGTCCGTTCATCGACGCGGGCATCCCGGCCGGCGGCACCGACACCGGCGCCGAGGTGATCAAGACCCCCGAGCAGCAGTCCCGTTACGGCGGCACGGCGGGCACCGCCTTCGACGCCTGCTACCACAAGGCCTGTGACGACCTGGACAACCTCGACCCGGCGGCCTTCGACGTCAACATCGACGTGATCGCCCACGCCGTCGGCACCTACGCCTGGGACCTCTCCTCACTGCAACGGCCCGTGCCCGGGCAGCGCCCGGCCGCTCGGGCGGCCGCCGGAGCGGGTACGGACACCCCGGGCGGCACCGGAGCCGGCGATGCCGGAGCGGGCGGCGCCGACGCCCACGCGGTGGCGGCCTGACGCCCGGGTGGGCCCGCTGCCGTCCTCGGGCGGCGGGCCCACCCACCGGCCGTGCGCACACCGTCCATCCGGCACCTCCCGTCGGCCATCGCCCCTGGTGGGTCAGGGTACGGGCCACCGTAGTGGACGCCACTGACAATCGGCCCCCGGCCCTGTACGGTGCCGCGCGGAGCGCATCCGCCGAGACCCGGTGGGTGCGCCGAGTCCGGTCCTGACACCATGGGACCGAGATCACGAGATCACGACACCGTGACACCCTCGGAGGAGTCAGCAACATGAGCACGCACTACGACGTCGTCGTCCTCGGCGCGGGCCCCGGCGGCTACACCGCCGCCGTCCGTTCGGCCCAGCTGGGCCTGAAGGTCGCGGTCATCGAGGCCAAGTACTGGGGCGGCGTCTGCCTCAACGTCGGCTGCATCCCCTCCAAGGCCCTGCTGCGCAACGCCGAGCTCGCCCACATCTTCACCAAGGAGGCCAAGACCTTCGGCATCAAGGTCGAGGGCCAGGTGACCTTCGACTTCTCCGAGGCCTTCAAGCGCAGCCGCTCGGTGGCCGACGGCCGGGTCAAGGGCGTCCACTACCTGATGAAGAAGAACGGCATCACCGAGTACGACGGCTGGGGCACCTTCGTCGACGACCACACCCTCCAGGTCGCGCTCAGCGGCGGCGGCTTCGACGTGGTCACCTTCGACCACTGCGTCATCGCCTCCGGTGCCACCACCCGCCTGCTGCCCGGCACCAGCCTGAGCGAGCGCGTGGTGACCTACGAGGAGCAGATCCTCACCGAGCAGCTGCCGGAGAGCATCATCATCGCGGGCGCCGGCGCGATCGGCGTCGAGTTCGCCTACGTGCTGCACAACTACGGCGTGAAGGTCACCATCGTCGAGTTCCTGGACCGCGTGGTGCCGTTGGAGGACGTCGAGGTCTCCACCGAACTGGCCAAGCAGTACCGCAAGCTGGGCATCGAGGTGCTCACCTCGACCCGGGTCGAGTCGATCGACGACAGCGACCCGAACGCCAAGGTGCGGGTGACCGTCAGCAAGGACGGGCAGCAGCAGGTGCTGGAGGCCGACAAGGTGCTCCAGGCGATCGGTTTCGCGCCGCGGGTCAACGGCTACGGCCTGGAGAACACCGGCGTCAAGCTGACCGACCGCAACGCCATCGCGGTGGACGGCCACGGCCGTACCAGCGTCGACCACATCTTCGCGATCGGCGACGTCACCGCCAAGCTGATGCTCGCGCACGCCGCCGAGACGATGGCCGTGATCGCCGCCGAGACGATCGGCGGGGCGGAGACCATGGAGGTCGACTTCGCCATGATCCCGCGCGCCACCTACTGCCAGCCGCAGATCGCCTCCTTCGGCTACACCGAGGCCCAGGCCCGCGACCTCGGCTACGACGTCAAGGTCGCCAAGTTCCCGTTCACCGCGAACGGCAAGGCGCACGGCCTCGGCCACCCGATCGGCTTCGTCAAGGTGATCTGCGACAACACCCACGGCGAGCTGCTCGGCGCCCACCTGATCGGCCCCGAGGTCACCGAGCTGCTGCCCGAGCTGACGCTGGCCCAGCAGTGGGACCTCACCGTCCACGAGGTCGCCCGCAACGTGCACGCCCACCCGACCCTGGGCGAGGCGGTCAAGGAGGCCGTCCACGGCCTCGCCGGTCACATGATCAACATGTGACGACCCGGACGTGCCGACGGTGCGGCCCCGCTCCGGCGGGGTCGCACCGTCGTGCCTTCCCCTCTCAGCCCCGGCCCGAGATCAGGCCCAACCGGCCGTCGAAGCGCCGGTAGAGCACCCGGCCCCGGCCGCCCGCCGGGTGGGCGAAGAACAGGAACGGCAGCTCCGCCCCCACCAGCCGCCGGACGGCCTGCCGCTCGGTGAGCGTCGGCGCGCCGTGCGGGCTGAGCGTGATCGGCGCCGTGCGGCGCCCGGACGGGCCGTCCGGCCTGGTCCGGGCCAGCCGGTAGCCGGTGGGGCCGACCCGGTAGAGCACGGCGTCGGTCTCGGTGGCCGGGTCGGTGAAGAGGTGGATGTCGTAGTCCATCGCGTCCATCGTCCGGGCGGCCGCCTCGGGCGTGCACCGGACCAGGGCCGGCTCCTTGCGGCGGACGATCCGGTCCGCACCCTCGGCGGCCACCGGGGGAGCGGGCGTCGCCGGGGCGGGCCACGGGCGCGGCGCCCAGCTGCCGGTGACGGACCGGATCCGGCCGAGCAGGGACTCGGCGACCCGGTCGAGCGAGGCGCCCGGCTCGGCGGCGGCCCGCTGGACCCGGATCCGCCGTCCGTCCACCTCGGCGTTCGCCTGCGCCAGCACCCCGCCGGCCACGGCGCTCAGCCGGATCCGCAGCGCCTCCACCAGCGTGCCGACCCCGCCGGCGAGGGCCTCACCCGCCGCGATCCGCCCCCGGGCCTCGGCCAGGGCCTCAGCCGCCGCGCCGCCCTCGAACGCCCCCACCGTGATCAACCCGCCCATCGCCCAGGCCCTTCCGCCGCCGCGCGCCGCGTCCCTCCGGCGCGACCGGCCACCAGGATCCCGACAGGCCCGGGGCGGCGGCCAGGGCCCAACGACCCCACCGCCCCGGGCCGGACAGGGCTTAGCTGTGCAGCTGGCCGCGCAGCCAGGCCTTGACCTCGGGGGTGACCTCGTCGGTGAGGTCCGCGAACTCGTGGTGCTTGGTCAGGAACTTGGCCACGTACGGGCAGATCGGCACGATGCGCTTCCCGGCGGCCCGGACGTCCGTCAGCGCCTCCTGGACCAGCTGCCCGGCCAGGCCGCGGCCGGCGAAGGCCTCCTCGACCAGGGTGTGGTAGAAGACGCGCTGCCCGTCGTGGTCCAAGTACTCGGTGAAACCGGCGAGTTCGCCGTCGACCAGGATCTCGTAGCGGTGCCGGTCGTCCGACCGCTCGACGACGGGGGTGCTGGGGGTGCTCATCGGGAAAGGCCTCTCACGGTGCGGGTACGGTCTTGCGGTGCGGGGGCCAGGTTAGCCCTGGCCGGGTGGGGCGGTCGGCTCCGGGCCGTGCCGGGTGCCCACCCCGCCGCGCCGCGCGAGGGGCCGGCCGGCTGGGCCGGACGGGTGCGGGCCGAGGGGCGAGGGGCGCCGCGGCCCTCTAACGTGGGCGCGACGGCGCCGGGCCCGGCACCGTCGCGACACCGGAGGAGAGCGGAGGGGCCGTTGCGGGTGCGTGCCGCGGAGGCGTTCGGGCCGGCCCGGCCGCCGTCCGACCCGGGGCCCCAGCTGCCGGTGCTGGTCCGGTACGGGCACCGGTCCTGGCTGATCCCCGCCGTGCTGCTGGCGGCGGTGGTGGCCGTGGA